>NZ_ONDD01000008.1 GCF_900316465.1 uncultured Fibrobacter sp.
AATAAAATAAAGCGTCGTATCGAGATTCTTCATGCGCACAAAAATAAAAAATCCGTTTCGTTCGAAGCGGACTTTTTAAACGATAAGAGCTCTTCTAGAATTATCCCAAAAAGAGATTCATGGTAAAAGCAAGTCGGTTCGCCTTGTAGGTCACATCGTAGCTGTACCTGAACTCAAGCCCCAAGCCAAACACCGAGTTCATCTTGTACCTCACATAGGTACCTCCACCAAACTCGATAAAGCCGTAGTAATAGGGCTCGGCAAAGTCCGACTTCTCTTTTTTCCAGAAGCAATCCGTATCATCGTCCCAGCAACTATACGGTTCCGAATCGTCATTCTTATAGGGCACCCAGACATCGCCACCCCCCGCCATGTAGAGAGCCTCGCTCCGGGAGGCAAACTGGAACAATCCCACAGACAGATTGGGAGTCGGCGAAATCTGTTCCATTACGCTTATGCCGCCCCGAAACGCTTCTGGTTTACCATCACAAACAGCAATAAGCCTCCAGTCTGTCCACCCCATGATACCGAAATGGTCAAAGGCAGCCCCTAAAGAGATGTAGGGATTAAGGAACTGAAATCCAAAACCAAGGCCTAGATGATTCTTGAAGTGAAGGATCGATAAGCCAAAATCGAACGGCGATTCCTGTTCAACGACATCTTCCCAAACACTAGTGCTGTGTTCGTTTTCCGTAGCCTGTAACGCTGAATCAGACGTGGATGCCGTATATTTCGTAAACGAAACATCGAAGATAAAGCCGCCCATACTGTCGCGGTTCTGGTAGGCCGACATAAAGGCCCCCGCCGATGGCGGCCGCATCGAGCACCCCGCCAACAAAGCGAGAGAGACGCCCAACAACAAAATTATCAATCGATTAAACTTCACACCCTAAATATAAATACAAACAAAAGAAAAAGTCTGCTTCGTGAGAAGCAGACTCAATTTCTCAATTTGAATTAGAACTTAAATTCTAATTCAAATTAACCAAGCGTCACGACGACCTTGTGCACACCCTTCGTAAAGATCGGGGCCACATCGGCGTCAATCTTCTTGCCGTCCACGATCATCTCGGCGACACCCTTGCACACGTGCTTCGGGTTCTTCACTTCGATTTCGTAGGTAGCGCCGCGGAACTTACGAGTCACCTTGAAGCCATCCCAAGAGCTCGGGATGCAGGGATTCACGATGAGGCCCTTGAAGCTTGCGCGGACACCGATGATGAACTGCGTTGCAGCCTGGTAGGTCCAGGAGCTAGTACCGGAGAGCCATGCGTTACGGCCCATACCGAACTGCTTGTGTTCGTCACCGAGGATGTTCTGCGGATAGCAATACGGTTCAGATTCGAACTCGTCGAGCTTGGTGTTCTTGGCAGCCGGGTTAATTTGGCTGTAATACTGGAAGGCCTTGTCGCCACGGCCGAGAATCGTTTCGGCAATCATCACCCACGGGTTGGTGTGGAGGAAGATACCGCCGTTTTCCTTGGCTCCAGGAGGATAGGTAGAAATGCCACCCACGTTCGGGTCGAAGCCGCGGTAGCCCGGAGTAGAGCTCTTCACGCCGTTGGCGGTGTTGAGGAGCTTGTTCAGGCTATCCATGCCCATCACGGCACGGTCGCCAGTAGCAATGCCAGAAATCACAGACCAGGACTGGCTATTGCAGTAAATCTTGCCGTACTTGGCCTTGTTGGTGCCGTAGGCGTTGCCCTGCTTGTCGAACCAGCGGACCCACCACTTGCCGTCCCAAGCGCTGTCATTGAAGGCCTTCTTCACGTCTTCGTACCAGCCCTTGTACATTTCGACAGACTTGGTGTCGCCGAGAGCTTCGCAGATGTCCATCATTTCAAGGAGAGCCTTAGCATACAGGCCCGTGTTGAAGGAGGATTCTGCACCAAGCGGGAGGTTCATGCAGTCGTTCCAGTCGGCAAAGCCGAGGAGCGGAAGGCCGTGCTTACCGAGGTGAGTACGGGTAAAGTTGAGAGAACGCTTGAGGTGTTCGAGCACGGTGCCCTTTTCACGCTGAGCGCGCTTCTTGCCGGCTTCGTAGAACGGAACTTCCTTCTTGAGGAGGTCCATCTTGCCGGTTTCCTTGAGGTAGTTGGCAATAGTGAGAACGATCCACAGGTGGTCGTCACCATACCAGTCAGCGTAAGCCGGGTTGCCGTTTTCGTCGAGCACACCCTTCTTTTCGCGGGAGTCACCGGCGTTAGCTTCGTTGCCGTTGTCTTCAGCAAGGGCGAGCGGAGCGTACTGGTGCATGGCGTTACCTTCCGGACGCTGCACAGAGAGCAGGTTCAAGGCGAGTTCCAATGCTTCTTCCGGCATGTGGCTCATCACGCCCATAAGGTCCTGGCTGGAGTCACGGTAACCGATACCGCGGCTGGTGCCGTAGCCCAGCTGATACAGGGACAGGTAGCGGCTCCAGTTCTTGGTGGTGTGGCACTGACGCGGGTTGTGCACGTTCACCATGGAGTTGAACGCTGCATCCGGAGTCTGCACCTGGATCGTAGAGAGGTACTTTTCCCAGAACTTGGCGAGTTCGTCGAAAGCCTTGTCAACGTTCTTCAAGTCGCGGTACTTGGCGATAGCCTTGGAGGCAACCTTCAGGCTCTGTTCCTGACCGAGCTGGGTGCAGGTGCGGAAGGTCTTGCCGGCGGCAATCTTGCCAGCGTGGATCATGAGAGCGGCAATGTTGTCGCCACGATCGCATTCGCTGTTGGAAAGTTCTTTGTTGGCGAGGCTGAGCGGAGCGGCCCAGGAACCCATTTCGTTTGCACCGAGGAACACGCGGCGGTCACCATCGAAGCTACCGACCTTGCAGTTTGCAGTCACATAGTTCACGGCGAAGTCACGCTTCATGTAAGCGTACTGTTCGAGCACCACGTGGCCGTCCTTTTCCCAGTGGCCCTTGAGGGTCATGGTCTGCGGAACCCAGTCGGCGTTGGTGAGCTGCTTTTCAGCTTCGAAGTGGCTGAATTCATAAACCGGGATAATGTCCACTTCCTTGGAAGCCTTGTCGAGGTTCGTGACCTGGATGTCCTGAAGGAGAGTGTTGGAGCCGGTCGGAACGAAAATCGTCACCTGCGTACGGAGGCCTTCGCATTCGGCGATCCAGCGCATGTAAGAAAGACCCACGTGGCATTCCCACTTCTTCATCTTGGTAAGAGTCGGAACCACGAACGGAGAGAACACGGTGTAACCCTTGGCGTTCTTCACGCGGATATAGATGGTGCTGGCCTTAAAGTCAGAGCAAGGCATCTGGGCGATGTACTTGGTGATACGGTTCAGGGCCGGGTCGCCCTTGCAAACGAGGGTACCGCCAGTAGTATCGACGATACCACCAAAGTTCAAAGTACCAACGTAGTTGCACCACTTGATCGGGGTTGCCGGCGTGGTAAGCACGTATTCTTTCTTGGCGTCGTCAAAGTAGCCGTACTTTGCAGCAGTCTTAGCTGCAACCTTCTTGGCCTTCGGGGCGCTCTTCTTGGTCTGTTTTGTAGCCATTGTTTCTCCGTAAGAGGGGTTGTTAAAATTTAACGAGCGTAAATATAGAAAAAACTAGTCTTTCTTATTCACAAAATCGCGATTTCCAAAGTTGATGTAGAAATATCCATCCAGTTTCTTGTTGCGTACGGGATCACGCAGAATACCGATTGCGGCACGCACGTACTTGAGTTCCACCAAAATATGGTCGCGGCTCATGCAGTTGAGGAACGGACCTTCGGCAAAAAGGGTTGGGCGCGGTTCTTCGGCAATCATCTGTTCCAAGCGTTCCACTTCTTTAACCAATCGACGTTCATGCACTTCGAGAGTACGAATGAGTTCCTTCTGTTCTGCACCGAAAAGGAAGGCAAAACCGAGCGTTCTCGGGTCATCGTTAAAGCCGGTCAAATGCTTTAGCACTTCCTTGCGCAAAGTTTCTCGACCTTTTTCGGTAATCGAGAAAACCACACGTTCAGGGCGGTTACCATCGCGTTCGCTACGGCCAGCGATATCACCATGCTTTTCGAGTGTCGCAAGCCTGTTGTAAACGGTCGACGTGCTGAGGTTTGCCCAGCGGTCCAGTTCGCGATTACGAACTTCGGTAATGATGTCGTAACCACTGCGTTCCCTTTCCAGGATAAGCCCCAGAAGTACCAAGTCATAACGATTCATATATACCCTTCTTCTAATTTCAGAAAAATCCATTAAGGTTCACTTATTGGACTATTCCAACTTGGAATATAACTAAAAATTGAAAGCTTGGGGCAATAATTTTTCAAATAACGAAAAAAATCCCCGCCACCACGAATGGTAGCAGGGATTTTAAAGTTCCTTAAAGAAACTTATTATGCGTTGCGCTCTTCGAGCGCAGGCATATCGGCTCGGAAATGGGAACAAACGAGTTTGTTCCCGCTTCACTCGCCTTATTATGCCTTGTTGAGGCGATCCTGGATCATGTCGATGATGTCGGAGAGTTCCTTCGGGAGGTGCTTGCCGAACTTCGGATAGTGATTTTCCTTAACGTCGGCGAGTTCCTTCTTCCAGCCTTCCACATCAACCTTGAGGATTTCCGGGAGGGTTTCCTTGTAGTAGTCAGCGAGACCGTCGGTGTTGAGGGTCTTCGGCATGTAACCGATAGCGGTTTCAACAACGTTGGAGTTATCGCCGTTGCAACGGTCGAAGATCCAAGCGAGCACGCGGCTGTTGTCGCCGTAACCCGGCCACATGAAGCCACCCGGAAGCTTTTCGTTGTTGGCATCCTTACGGAACCAGTTAACGTAGAAGATCTTCGGGAGCTTGTCTTCGGTAGACTTCTTACCGATTTCGATCCAGTGCTTGAAGTAGTCACCCATGTTGTAGCCGCAGAACGGGAGGATTGCGAACGGGTCGCGACGGATCTTACCGACCTGAGAGGCGTCAATCGTAGAGGCGGCCGTGATTTCGGAACCCACGATGGAGCCGAGGAACACGCCGTGGTTCCAGCTGAGGGACTGGTGAACCAGAGGAATGGTGGACGGACGACGGCCACCGAAGAGGATAGCGTCGATAGGCACGCCAGCAGGATCTTCCCATTCCTTGGCGATGCAGGGGCACTGCTTGGCCGGAGCGGTGAAGCGAGCGTTCGGGTGAGCCATTTCTTCGCCCTTAGGAGCCTTGTCCTTCGGGAGAGCGTCACGGGTCTTGCCCTTCCAGTCAACGAGCTTGCCCTTGGCCGGGTAGCCGATGCCTTCCCACCAGATGTCGCCGTCTTCAGTGAGGGCGCAGTTGGTGTAAATGGTGTTCTTTTCTGCAGAGATAAGAGCGTTCTTGTTGGATTCTGCAGAAGTACCCGGGGCAACGCCGAAGAAGCCAGCTTCCGGGTTGATAGCATAGAGACGGCCATCCTTGCCAAACTTCATCCATGCAATGTCGTCACCGATGGTTTCGACCTTCCAGCCCGGGATAGTCGGGATGAGCATGGCGAGGTTCGTCTTACCGCAAGCAGACGGGAATGCGCCAGTCACGTACTTGACTTCGCCCTTCGGGTTGGTGAGCTTGAGGATGAGCATGTGTTCAGCGAGCCAGCCTTCGTCGCGAGCGAGAACGGTAGCGATACGGAGAGCGAAGCACTTCTTACCGAGAAGAGCGTTTCCACCGTAGCCCGAACCGTAGGACCAAATGAGGCGTTCTTCGGGGAACTGAGTGATGTACTTGTATTCAACGTCAGCGCAGGGCCAGATGCCGTTGTCGCTTTCGCATTCGCGGAGCGGCTTACCAACGGAGTGGAGGCACGGAACGAATTCAGCGTTCACGTCTGCATTGAAGATGTCGAGAACCTTCTTACCGGCGCGAGTCATGATGTCCATGTTGAGAACAACGTATTCGGAGTCCGTGACTTCGATACCGTTCTTGGAAATCGGGGAGCCGAGCGGGCCCATGCAGAACGGAATCACGTACATGGTACGGCCGTGCATACAACCCTTATAGAGCTTACGCATCGTCTGCTTGAGTTCAGACGGGTCGATCCAGTGGTTGGTCGGACCTGCATCTTCTTCCTTCACAGAGGAAATGAAGGTACGGGATTCGACGCGGGCCACGTCAGACGGGAGAGAACGGAACAGGTAGCAGTTTTCCTTCTTGGCGAGCTTCGTGGCGAGGCCGGCCTTGACGCACTTCTGCATAAGGGCATCGTATTCTTCCTTGGAGCCGTCAACGACAACGACGTTGTCCGGTTCGCACATGGCAATCATTTCATTCACCCAAGTACTGATCTTCGGGTGCTTGATATCGTTAAGGGTAAGACTCATTATGAGCTCCTGTTTGGTTTAACGTTAAGTTTCGATAATTTCGAACGCGGTAAAATTTACAAAAAACAATGCCCAAATTGCAGGGGCATTGGCAATTTTTTGAACTAAATCACCCCATCCATCCGCCACACGCAGTCCGCCCTATACAGACAAGTGCAAAAAAATTTCGATTTTTTTTGTAAAAATCTTTTCATTTAGCCTAAAATTACATAAATTAGGCTTGTATACACGAAAAGGGCGTTATAGCCCTCATTATAAGGTTATTGCTATATGAGTTGGTCTTATTCTAGAGAACACCAGAAAAACATCCTTTGCATGATCATGGCCGGCGGTCAAGGCAGCCGTTTACAGCCCCTCACCCGCGACCGCGCGAAGCCTGCCGTCCATTTTGGCGGAACCTACCGCATTATCGACTTTGTGCTGAACAACTTTATCAACTCCGGCATCTTTAAAATCAAGGTCTTGACCCAGTTCAAGAGCGATTCCTTGAACAAGCACATTTCTGCCGCCTGGAATTTGAACGCCAGTTTGGACCAATATGTGGACTTGGTGCCTGCGCAGATGCGCACCGGTGATGACTGGTACAAGGGTACTGCCGACGCCATTTTCCAGAATATCAACCTGATTACCGACGAACGCCCGGACCTCGTGGCCATTTTCGGTGGCGACCATATTTACAAGATGGACATCAACCAGATGATTGATTTCCACCTGAGCCGCGCCGCCCTTTTGACCATTGCGGCCATTCCGGTGCCGGTTTCCGAAGCATCTGAATTCGGTATTATCGAAGTGGACGCCGACAACCGCATGATCGGTTTTGAAGAAAAGCCCAAGAACCCCAAAGAAATGCCCGGCAACCCCGGCTACTGCCTTGCGAGCATGGGCAACTACATCTTTACGAGCAAGTTCCTGGTGCGTGAACTTTTGAAGGGTGCCGAAAACGGCGCTACCGACTTCGGCAAGCACATCATTCCGAGCCTGTACAAGGACTACCCCGTTTACGTGTACGACTTCAACACCAATATCGTGCGCGGCGAACAAGCTTCTACCAAGGGTTACTGGCGCGACGTGGGAACGCTCGACGCCTTCTTTGAAGCGAACATGGATCTCTGCTCCGAAAACCCGCCGTTTGACCTTTACAACAACTACTGGCCGATCCGTACTTTCAATTGGAACCAGCCTCCTGCAAGATTCTTCGCTGGCGACGGCAACGCCCACCAGGGTGCAGCTATCGACTCCATCGTGTCTTCGGGCTGTATCATTGGCGGCGGTACGGTGGTCAAGAGCATTCTCTCCCCCGGCGTTTCTATCCAGAAAGACGCCCTTGTCGAAGAATCGATCCTCTTCCCGAACGTGACGATTGGCCCTGGCGCCAAGGTGCGCCGTGCCATCATCGAGAAAGGCCTGCATATTCCGGCCGGCTTCCAGATTGGTTACGACCTTGAACGCGACAAGAAGCTCTTCCACGTGACCGAATCCGGAATCGTGGTTCTTGCGAAGGATACCATCATCAAGGCATAAAGCCTTTCCAACCTATTAAAAAAGCCCCGACAGAAGTCGGGGCTTTTCCATATCCAATCAGGCGATTCAGTTAATCAACGATGACGCTAGATTCATCCCAATCGCCATATTCGCCCCAATCCACAGAATCTTCGTCAAGTTCCCAGGAGCCATCCTTGCAAACCACGGGAAGGCCCATTACAATACTCGTTGCACCTTCCTGGCTGCACTTCAGCATCTCTTCGGAAGACGACTCGTCCATGGTCCATTCACCTTCGTCGCAAGTCAATGTCATGGCAATGCCGGCAATGACAGTGTCCTTCGTAGAGCCTTCCACACTGCACAACAGGGCTTGTTCCATGGCGTCTTCATCGGCATCCCACATGCCATTTTTGCAAATCATGGGAACATCCATGCCAAAAATAACGTCATTCTTTTTTTCGCCCTCAATAGAACAGGACTGACCATAACTACCCATGACATCTACAGTCGTATTCGGATTAGGATTCGTCTCAGAAGGTGTTACAGAATCACTGTCGCCGCCTTCAGGGTCTTCATCGACAGACTTAGGATCATTGCTGTATATGACACCCGGAACATCTTCTTCCTTATTCTGGCCATCGTACTTGCTCGGATATTCAACTTCTTCGTCAGCATCATCGAAGCCGCCACTGGTTATATCCTTACACATGGACTCGGCATTCTTTTTGAGATATTCAATCGTAACACCATCGGCATCGTCCTTGACGGTAATGGTGTTTCCACTACACGTCACTTCTGCGCCCCGATTGTCCATCTTTGTAATATAACATTCTTCATCGACATCTTCTTGAGGCATTCCCTTCATGGTCGTAGTCTTAATCGTGAAATCGCCATCAATCACGACCTTCTGGATATAGGATTCACCTTGAAAGCTAGAAGTCATCGTTACAGAATTCGCATCGGAAGTCACGTTACAAGTTGGCATACCGCCATTAGCATTGCTCGAAGAGTCGCCGCAAGCCATAAGTCCAAATGCAGCAGTCAGGGAAAGGGCTAAGCCCATTTTTTTCATATTCATCATTGTCTCCTTGTATGTTTCACGAGAAAGATATCTTTTTATTATAAAAAAACAACAGTTTTTCAAAAAAAAATTTACCCAAGCATAAAATATGTGTTTATTCACAAAAAAAAGCCCCGACATAGTCGAGGCTTTTTAGGTATTTTGGGAGAGAAAACTACTTTAAGCCAGGAGTTTCTTCAGGAATTTGGCCTGCACCACCAAAGTTGCCGCCACCGAAATCTCCGAAGTTTCCGCCGCCGAAGTCGCCCATGCCACCGCCGGGCATCGTAAAGCTGGAATCACCAAAGTTCATGCCGCCCGGGAATCCACCGGTGCTGTCGCCACCGAACATTCCACCGAAGTCGGGCATCTGCATTTCCCACTGACCATCCTTGCAGATATAGGTCATGTCCATGCTAAAGGCGTCACCCATTCCCATGGATTCAGTCTTCGTGGCACCTTCTTCGTCGCACTTGTTGGCTGCAGCAGTCGCTGTGGAATCATATACCCACTGACCGTCCGTGCAAACTAACACGGCAGCACCCATCATATTCTGGGTAGCGCCTTCTTCGTCACACTTCATCATGTCGGCGAAAGCCGTGGAATCAAAAGTAAAGCCCGTAGTATCGAAATCGAACGAACCTGGGCCAACATTGGCAGATGTATCTACCGGGGCATCCGTATTGGGTTCTTCGTTTGCGGGTTCCTCGCTTGCAGAACTTGCTGCCGGAGGTTCATCTGTCTTGCCTTCAGAGCCTTCTTTTGCAGGGTCTGTCGATTCTTTTGTAGAACTCTCTACACTTGAAGAACTTGCAGGGGCTTCATCTCCACCGGCATTAGATTCACTCGAAAGAGACGGCTGATCTTCACCGCCTGCAGGTGTTTCGGAACTAGCCGATGAGGAATCGTCGCAAGCCATGAAAGTGAACATGGATGCAGCAACTACTGCAAAGCCCAACTTTTTTAGATTCATATTGTCACTCCTTGAAAAAGATATCTTCAATATAAGCATTTCTTACTCAGAAATACGCTGTTTAAACAATTTTAAACAATATTTCGAACAGTCTTGAAATAATTTTTACACACTTATAAAAACATTGCATTCTTCGCTTTTTCGCACAAAACAGCCCAAAATTTCTAAATTTGTGCCCATGAGTGAAGAAAACCTGAGCCAAGCGCCGTGTAACGAAATGTCCCAAAAATTGCAAGAAATTGCCAAGGCCCCCAAATACCGTGGCGCCATTTTCCAGATTGAAGCCGACGAAAAAGGCCTCGCCCTGGTCGATGTCAAAGAGGCTAGCCTTAAAGTTTATTTGATGATTGACCCGGAATGTGACAAGATTCTGGAAACGAGATTCTTTACTTATGGCGGCCCGATTTTCACCGCCCTTGCAGACACCTTCTGCAAAAAGATCCAGATGGCAACCATCGACGAAGCCTGCGCAATTACCGCCGAAAGTCTGGAACTCGAGCTCCGCGACACTCCGGACGTGCCCGCTATTGCAGGTACCGCTCCTGAAATCAAGCAGATGAACACGCTGATCAAGCGCGTTTACGACGTGTATCCCGAAAAGAAAGCCACCGCCATTCTGGTGCGTGAAAAGATGGAACGCATCAAGTACCGCACGCAAACCGCCGAAGGCCGCGCCGAAGCGGACGCCGAATGGAATGCCCTCACCAAGGTTCAGAAGATTGAAAAAATCGAAGCCTGGCTGCACCAGTCCGTACGCGGCATGCTCCAGGGCGACGGCGGCGACGTTGAAATTCTCGACTTGACCGAAGATAACCGCCTGAAAATCCGCTACCAGGGCGCATGTGCCGGTTGCGGTTCTGCCATGGGCGGAACGCTCTTCTACATTGAAGACGAACTGAAGAACAATGTTTATTACAACCTGATTGTGGAACCCGAGGACCCGCTCGACAACATCCAGCAGAACGAAATGTCCGATGCGGACCGAAATTTGGCCGGTTTAGACGATAACAATCCGCCCCCCAGCCTTTTCTAAATTTTATATTAAAGTTTGAAAACAACAAAGGAAACCTTATGTCCGAAGAACTCGTTTTGAAATTCGTAGACCCGAAGCCGATGCGCTACGGTGAAAATTCCCACCAGTCCGCTGTATTCTACCGCGACCCGACTTGCACCGAAGCAAGCCTCGCTACCGCAAAGCAGCTCTGGGGTAAGGAACTTTCTTACAACAACATCGTAGACGCAGACGCCGCCCTCGAAATGGCCCGCGAATTTAGCGAAACCAACGCCGTCGTGATCGTGAAGCACATGAACCCGTGCGGACTTGCTACCGGTGAAAGCCTCCGTGAAGCCATGGAAGCCGCTTGGGCAGGTGACCCGGTGTCGGCGTTCGGTTCCGTGATTGCCGTGACCCGCAAGGTAGACCTCAAGACTGCTGAATTCTTGAAGGGCCGCTTTGTAGAAATCTTGCTCGCTCCGGCATTCGACGACGACGCTCTCGAATTCCTGAAGAACAAGTCCAAGGACATTCGCCTGTTGGAAGTCGGCGAAATCAAGAAGGCTACCCACTGCAAGGTGTACAAGCACGTGATTGGCGGCATGCTCGTTCAGGACCGCGACGTGGACACCTACGAAAAGTTTGAATGCGTGACGAAGGCCCAGTTCCCGAAGAACAAGGAAGACCTCGCCCGCTTTACTTGGCTCGTGACCAAGCACACCAAGAGTAACGCCATCGTGATGGGCTACGAATACAAGCCCGGCTACTTCCAGGTGATGGGTCTTGGCCCCGGCCAGCCGAACCGCATTGACTCTAACCTCCGTCTATGCCAGCCGCGCGTGCGCGACAACGTCGCCCGCATGGAAGAGGCCAAGCCCTTCTTTGATGAAAACGGCAAGTGCATTAATGAAGCCGGCCTCAAGGCTTTGGAAAAGAAGGTCTTCGGCGAAGTCGTGATGGGTTCCGACGCATTCTTCCCGTTCCCGGACAACGTCGAAGCCGCCCACGATGCTGGCGTGCGCTACATTGTGCAGCCGGGTGGTTCCAAGAAGGACGACCTCTCTATCGAGAAGTGCGACGAATTCGGCATTGCCATGGTGTTCACCGGCATGAGGCACTTCCGCCACTAAGGGTCGCCTATGGTTCCGACTTCTCAGAAGGAAATCAATCAGCGGGAAAAGGACCTGTATTACACGGTCCTTTCCTTCCTGAAAAAGATTCGCAAGGCCGGCAAGACTACCGCGAAAGAGTGGGACGAATACCGTTCCGCTATCAAGAGTGTTGCCATGACCGCCGATATGGGGAAGGCCGCTGACCTGTGGACCATGGACAACTTGGACCAGTTCAGTCCCGACAAAAGCCAGCTCCCGCCGCTCAACGACATGGAATACGTGGCACGCGTGTCACCGGAATTCTTGTCGCAGCTCATGGAAGCCCTGTATTACGGCATGCTAAATCCGACCCAGGCGAACATGATTTCCGACGAGATCCAGGACGCAGACCCCGAGTACGTGACTTCGGCCTCGCTCGAGGAACTGCTCGTAAAGCTCTGGATCGGGAATGCCAAAAGCTACCGCAAGATGATAGCGAACTAATGAATGAACGCGTACGTGTAATTGGTGGCGGCCTCGCTGGCTGCGAAGCGGCTTTGCAACTGGCTAGTCGCGGTTTTAAGGTGGACTTGTACGAAATGCGCCCGGTGCGGCAGACCCCTGCCCACAAGGACGGTCATTTGGCACAATTAGTTTGTTCCAACAGCTTCAAGGCGTTGGGCATTACATCTGCTCATGGTCTCTTGAAGCAGGAACTCACGATGCTCGGGAGCTTTTTGCTGGATTCGGCCCGCGAAGCGGCCGTGCCCGCAGGCGACTCGCTCACCGTAAACCGCGATATTTTCAGCGAATCGGTCGAAAAGAAGATTGCTGAGTCGCCCAACATCACGTTACACCGCGAAGAAGTCACAAGCCTCGAAGGCGACTGCCCTACTTTGGTGGCCGCAGGACCTTTGGCAAGCGATGCGCTCGCCGATGACATTTTCAAGCGCCTGGGTAGCAACCGCCTGCACTTCTTTGACGCCATCGCTCCGGTCGTCGAAACCGACAGTATCGACTTTGACCACGCCTTTTACCGCAACCGTTGGGAAAAGGGCGAAACAGCAGACTTTATCAACTGCCCGCTGGACAAGGAAACCTACACCGAATTTGTGCGCAAGCTCTGCGAAGCCGAAAGCACCGAGCCACGTCCGTTCGAAAAGAACGAACTGTTCGAAGGTTGCTTGCCGGTGGAAGAAATGGCCCGCCGCGGTTTTGAAACGCTCCGTCACGGCCCCATGCGCCCGATTGGCCTGGGTCTCGGCAACAACGGAAAATTGTGGTACGCGGTCATCCAGCTCCGCGCCGAAAACAAGCAAAAGACCTTGTTCAATATGGTGGGTTTCCAGACGCGCCTCAAGTGGGGCACGCAAAAGGAAATCTTCACCATGGTGCCGGCACTCCGCAATGCGAAATTTGCACGCCTCGGCTGCATGCACCGCAACACCTTCATTGAATCGCCCAAATTCCTGGACAAGACGCTCCGCCTGCGTCCGGACCTTGAATGCGCCAAGAACATTCCGCCTACATGGTTTGCGGGCCAGATTACGGGTTCCGAAGGCTACACTGAAGCGGTCGCTACCGGCTGGTACGCCGCCTGGAACATGGCACAGACGATTCTACACGGACATGCCGACCCGCTACCGGACGAAAGCTGCATCGGTTCGCTCATGAACCGCCTGGTGGAAGAAAACGAAGACTTCCAGCCCATGAATTTCAACTTCGGGCTGCTCCCCCACCACGAAGGCCTCAAGAAAAAGAATAAAAAAGAGATTCTTGCGGCTCGCGCCGAAGAATCTGTTCGAAAGTGGATTGCCGATAGGAAGATGGTGTAGAAGGGCTTCACCTTCGGTGAAGCTAATCTGGCTACCTTAGATACACAAAGGGCCCCCCAGAAGGGAGGCCTTTTGTGTATCAGGGTAGCCAGATTCGTTCTCACCGCTACTCGGCTTTGCCGAGCGGCGCGAACCCTACGGGCTACGCCTATAGGCGTAGCGCAAAATTCGCCTTACGCACTCTCGCTGTTCGTGCATAGGCTAATTTTGTGCCGCAAAGCTCACTTCGTTTCGTATTTTGCCCTCTTTTTCTCTGAAAAAAGGTATATTAAAAGAAATCAAACAAATCCAACAAAACAAAAATACGTTTAAAATGAAAAAAATTCACCGTAAAAGCCATCTCGCTAAAATAGCTCTGTTTTTTTCATTTACAGTATACCTTTCCAGTTGTGCTTATCAGGTATCTGCACTTCACGCTTATAATGGGCCTCGGAAACAAGAATCCAATAAATGCACAGTATCAAGAACAGCTCTTCCGACAAAATTCAACTCCACAATTGATGAATTCAACGAATTTATTCTAGGAGACAGTCATGTTGAAACTAAAGGCAACTACGAAAATGAAGAAGCTGCTTACGACTGTATGACTATCGGAGCTAAAAGTGTTCTTATTTTAGATCGTGGAGTCGTCTCCTCAAGTACAACCTATGTTCCCGGTTCAACAACAACCAATTACAATCCCTACACGAACCAATTTACATCACAAACTTCATCCGGATATTACGTTTCATCTAATACATCTGCATACGTAGTTGTTTTTTTCGACAAAGATCTTCCTAATTCAGGAGAAACTATTACAAAAGAAGATTATACGTCATGGAAAAGAAGAAATGTAATTACCTCATGTGATGGCTGTAAGTAGTCTAATATAGCGAAAATAACAAAGGCACCCTTTGTAAGGGTGCCTTTGTTATATCGGGGTAACCAGATTCGAACTGATGACATTCTGCTCCCAAAGCAGACGCTCTACCAGGCTGAGCTACACCCCGAGTGCGACAAATATAATAAAATATTCTGCCTTTTGGAAATAAATTTAATGAAAAACATGGTCCTTACGGACCGGGGTAACCAGATTGCCAAAATGTTCACTTCGTTTCACATTTTGCCCTTCGGGCTTACTTGAACTTCGTTCAAGATAAGGCCTAGAATCGTCATGTTCGCTTCGCTCTCGACGATTCTAGTCGAACTGACGACATTCTGCTCCCAAAGCAGACGCTCTACCAGGCTGAGCTACACCCCGAGTGCGACAAATATAATAAAATAACGCTCACTTGAGGGGCCTTTTTAAAAGAAAAACCGATTCTAGAAAATCTAGAACCGGTTTCCTGAGCTACGAAGGGCTCGAACCTTCGACCCACGCCTTAAAAGGGCGTTGCTCTACCAACTGAGCTAGTAGCCCGAACGCACCCAAATATATTAAACGTTTCGCCTTTTGTAAAGGCGGAATCCCTATTTAATCGTAAAATTTCACGCTTTTTTGCGGATTTTTCCGCTCTCACGGCAACAATATTTGTAAATTTCAATCATGAATTTGAAGCACTTTTTGACAACGGTCTCGGCACTACTAGCAATCCCCGTAGCAAGCCATGCCTACTTTACTCAAGGCGATGCCGGACAAGAAGTGTTTTCGTTTATCAATACCTTTGATAGCCCGCGTAACGCAGCTCTCGAAAAGTCGGCAGGTGCAAGCAATTCGACCGACCCGACGATTGTACAACTTAACCCGGCAGCAGTCATTTTGCCCGAAGGCAAGAACCACATTGCATCGGTTCACTGGCAAACTGGCGACATGGCCGACAACCAGGGTAGCATCAGCTATACCGGGCATTACAACAAGTACATTTTCCAGGTCTCGTACAACTGGCTTTCTTACGGCACAATCGAAGGCTACAACGAATATGGTGATGCCACGGGTAACGACTACGAACCGTTCAGCCAGCTGGCTACGGCATCGGTCGCCTTCCCCATGAAGCATATCCGCTTCGGTGCAACGATTAAATTCGCTGCAGACAAGCTCACGGACGACGCCGGAGACCGCACGGCCTTGGGTGCCGCTTTTGACTGGGGTCTCACCTGGCAGTCCGAAAGCAAGCGCTACGGTTTAGCCATTATGGCACGTGACTTCGGTTGCCTGTTGCGCGACTATGTAGACGACGGCGAAGATGATTTCTACCCGATGTCGCAGACGTTTGCCATTGCCGGCTACTTTAGGCCCAAGGTTCTCCCCCGCCTCACGGTTTTTGTTGACAATGATTTTCCGCGTTATCAAGAAGCCTTCTTAAGCTTGGGTGGCGAATACGCACTCGGCCAGCATCTTTTTGTTCGCGCCGGTTTTCAGCGCACTTGGCTTGACTTGATCCGCGACGCCAAGGAACTCATGGCGTCAGAAGACCGCCCCGACGAAACGAACAACGCCCACATGTTGAGCGCGGGCCTGGGCTATGCGATGGACTTGCTCGCCCTCGATTACAGTTTCTCGTACCTTGCCCAAGGCATGGGTCATGAACACAGGCTTGGCGTGCGAGTGAATTTCTAATTCAGGCTTGCAATGCGGCAGTTTGACGTTATTGTTCTCGAAGAAAACTCCCCGCAATTCGACAAATGGATTCCCCCTTTTGAAGATCCGGCCCTCGGCTGGTTACACGACTGTGACTGGAACCGCCCGTTGCAAAGCATCGATGCGGAATGGGTCGTCATTACGCAGCCCGCAGTTAAAATTGACCGAGACTTTCTGAACAACCTGGCCGAAGTCACCGAAGGTTTCCCGATGGTGGACGCTTTTGCGCCGCGCCTGAAGTGTGACGGAAAATTCCATGGCGGGCTGTTGCTTGCCGGAAGCAAGGGATTCTCCCCCATTTCTGAAAACGAGAAGATGCGATTTGTTGCGGCCCCAAATCCGATGATTGCGGTGTTTTCGAGCCGCATTATCCAGCGCACCGGGTTATTCGATTTGGACCTGCCGCCCGAATACAGGTTGCTGGATTACGCTCTCCGTATGGCACACGCCGGCGGGAAGATGTTCAACGTTCCGTACCTGGTAGCCTCATTGAACGAAGGCGACTACGCCAGACTTTTAACAGGGCGATTCTTGCACGAAAATCAAGCGGTCGCTCCGCTGTGGGAAATCTATTACAAGAGCCTCCCCGTTGGTCTGCTATCCGCCTTCACGTTCCGCCATCTGACCATGGCTCCAAAATTCTTGGGATTCGATAAAGGCAAGAAACGCCGTCAATTCAAGCGCGACAAAGCAACATCGCTCTCAAAACTAACCGCGGATTATCTCAAAGAAATTTCGGTTTAGAAGAACACCCAGACAGCGAGCCAGAAGACCATCAGGCAAAATTCCATTTCCTTGGAAATTTTAGAAAGGAACGTGCTGCAAAGCGTCATGCTCAAAAGCGCGAGGATTCTGGTCCAGGCGATGTCGATGCCACGGTAATAAAGGGCAATGCCGCCAAAGAGTTCAATCCAGCACCAAAGCGATTGCGCAAGCACCAAGTAACGCCTACGATAAAGCGGAAGCGAGGTGGTCGAAAGACAGAGGCACAGGGCGAGCATACGGAACGGATAATGTTCCAAAGTCGGGTCTATGGTTTCGCCGGCAAAACAAGTGAACACGCCGAACAGAACCAAGAAGCCTGCTAGCAAGCCACCATTGCGATATGGAGACGATCCCTTACGCCACAAGAACGAGGCACAGCCGAGGGCAATCAGGCAAGAAAGCGAATTGGCAAGAGGTGTCATTATTCACCCTCCTTTGCCGATTCGGGAGCGGATTTTTCGGCTAGCGTCCGCATGTAATTCACGAGGCCCAAAGCTTCACTCGGAGTCAAGCGACCCACGTAGGGGTTCATGTTGCCGCGGCCGTTCAAAATCACCTTGACCAAGGAATCTGCGCCAAGGCTATCGAGACGCAGGATATCCAGCTTTTGCGGCACCGGGTAGAATTCGCGGACGAATTTTTCATTGAAGCGACCATCGGTCCCGTGGCATGTGGCACAACGGGCATTCCAAATGAACCTGGAATCTTGGCTATGATTCAGGGAGGCCACCGTCAAAGAGGTAAGCGAAACATTCGACTTTTGAGAAGCGCCGCCGGCAAAGAATGTTCCAAGGCAGGCTGCCGCCAGAACGAACAAAATCACGCACAGCGTTTTTTCGCGGCGAGTCAAAACGAAAGTCTGTTCAACGAGATAAGCACGAACGCACAGGGTAACCGCCGTCACGACGGCTATAATCGGGTACAAGAGCGGAATCACGTTGGCAATTGAAAGGTCAACATTTGCAAACACGCTTTGGCCCCACACCCACACAGAGAAGAGAATGGCCGCAGCAAAGCCCACCAGCAAGGGGAAACGCAGAATGTGGTATTCTTCAGAAGACCAAGGCTGCATGTAAAAGCCTTTTTTGAGTTTTTCGATACCGCGCACGCCCGTGAAGTTTTCTTTTTCAAATTCCTCTTGTTCGGCTTCGGCCAAATCGGTGCCATCGACTTCGCCAAAATAGGAGCCCGCCCCCTCCATGTTGCGGTTTAGGTAACGGCGAAAGCCGAAGAACAGCAGCATGAAACCGCCTACCGAGAAGGTAACAAGGCCCAAGTCAATCCGGCCAAAGGTTGCCGCGGCCTGCCCTGCCGAGGGCGAAACAAGATAATAGCGTTCCAGGAATAAGCCAATAAGAATCGAGACCGAGAAGAATATTCGGCCGACGCGATGTTCGCGAATAATCGCCACCATTCGAAGTTGCGGAAGGACTCCGGCAAAGATAAATGCCGATGTACAGAAATAGCCTTTAATGATGAGGTCCCAAATCCAGATAGCGCAAAGGATCCAGGTGCATATAAGCTGCAGGCGTTCCAAGAGACGCACGCGGTAGCCTTCGGCGCAAATCAAGAGGTTCACAAGCGCAAGGCCCGAAAGAATCGCTCCCGCGATAAAGTAAACCGGGAAGAACGCGCCGCGCCACTCCGGCACGAACGTGGTTGCAAAATCAAGGCTCACCACCGTATGCACCCAGAGCACCAGCGGGAACAAGAGCCACGCCATCGGCTTGCGGTAACGTTCCAGCAGCGGGTTCTCGCGGGATTTTAAATGTACGCCAAAGAACAAGAGCGACAGAAGCGCATATACAGCAATGCAGCAGAAGTCCCAAACCAAGGGCGAGCGCACATTGGCAAAATTGCCGCGGGCATCGAGGAAGGGGGCCACCATGTAAAAGTTATCGATGACGCCCAAATGCATAAGCGGAAAAATTGCCGCAAACACGAGACTCACGAGCGTCGAAAGCTCTGCAATTAAAGCCGTGCGGCGGTCAAGCTTGATATCGAGCGCGAGGAAAATCGCCGACAGGAGCGTGCCGGCATGGGCAAGGCCAATCCAGAACACAAACAGGCTAATGGGCGTTCCCCAGAAGGTATGGGAATCCACCATCCAAGCCGAAGGTCCCTGATAAATCGAGTACCCCAGAGCATAAAGCCCCGGCAAAAACAGCGTTAGCCCCAAAATCATCAGGTAGCGAAACATTAGCGCATCCCCCGCATAAATACCACAGATGGGTCAAGGTTCGCCAGTTCGCGGGGCGCGTAAAGAACACGGTTCTTGGTCTGCTTTACCAGCGGCGACTTTTCATCGAGCCAGTTGCCAAAGATGATTGCATTCTTGGGGCAGGCTTCGGCGCAAGCAGTTTTGACGCCGCGACCGCGCCATTCTTCGGCGGTTACGCCAACGGTAAGCGACGTCTTGAATTTAAGGCGATCGTTCTGCAGGCGGTGCAGGCAAAGGCTGCATTTTTCCATGACGCCCTTGTCGCGAAGCGGGACTTCGTGATTGAACTGTCGGGCAAGCCCTAGCTTTTGGGCGTCGTTAAAATTGAACTTTCTAGCCTGAACGGGGCAATTTGCGCCACAGAAACGGCTACCCGTACAACGCTTGTACATCATGGCGCTCAAGCCATCGGGCGTGTGGTTTGCGGCCCCCGTCGGGCATACTCGTTCGCACGGGGCATTCCCGCAGTGCGCACACATGAAGGGGGCGCTGCCGCGCATGTCGACCCAGTGCATAAAACGCCCGCGGGCAGCATCTTCATCGGGAACCAGCGGCACGTTGTTTTCGAGGTTGCAGGCCAGAATGCACTTGCCGCAACCGTCGCAGGCATCCAGATCTATCGCCATGCCGAAACGGTTGAGGGTCGAGGCTCCCGGAATCTTGAGTGCACCCGGAGTCGGGATTTTCACGAGGTCGAGGGATTTTTTCGCCTGCGACAGGGCAAGCTTGACTTCGTCTTCAAAACGTTTGAGGCTTGGCAAATCGCCGGCGAGTTCTTCGAGCGGAATCTTGCGGCAGCCAAACAGCAGCCCCATTACCGCTACCAGAGAACAACTCTTGATGAATTCGCGACGATCCATACCCATAAGATACCTTCACGAATCAGCGGTGGCAAGCGGCGCAGTACGTGGCCGCCGGCTTAAAGCCTTTTTCTTTGAAAGTTTCGCCCCTGTGGCACTTGAGGCAACTTTGCATATTGAACAATTCTGCGCCGTAGCGGTTCTGCATGTAGCCCCTACCATGACAATCGGCGCAAGCGACGCCTGCGGCGGCATGCACGCCATGGTGAAACACCACATGATCCGGCAAATGGCGCTTGTGGGACCACGGGCGGTCATCAGCTTTTGCAAGCATAGAATCCAGCGTCTCGATTCCCGGATTTTCGGTCAGCGGGAGCCTGTGGCAGTCCATGCAGTCAGCTTTCGCGGGCATAAAGGCATTCGCCGAGGCGCGCGAGCCCGTATGGCAGGCGGCACAGTCCAAACCGATTGAATCGCCGTGCAACGCATGGTCAAAAGGAATCGCACCCACGGCACGTTCAGGAACGCGCGACTCCCCCATCAAGAAATCCGCCAAGAAAAAAGAGAATACGACAACAAAACAAAGTGCAACCCACTTCATTTTGGCCTTCCTGGGTCATCGGGATTCTTGAGAATGTACAAGAGCCACGCCGTCATCATTTTCGCCTGCTCTTCGGTAAGCGGAGTGATTTCCATGGCGGGCCATTCTTCGGGATGCTGCGGAGTCGGATGCATCAGGTAACGCACCATGCCTTCCGGATTTTCAGCATAATTTGCCACATTGTCGCGCATCGGGGGTGCTGCAAACTTGCGTGCCCAACGGTGGCAACCGCGGCATTCGTTTTCAAAATATTCGTGAGCTTGTGTTTTGAGTTCAGGCGTAACCGGCGGAAGCACAAAAGCCTCCACCGCAAATAAAGCACATACCGCCACAAAAACGAAGACTACCACCCGGAGTTTCAAAACACCATCCTTTTGAATACAAGATTCGTCTTAAATATAAACATTTTTTTTCAAATATATTCCTATTTTTAGGTTCAGGAGACACAAATGAAAAATTTCTTATTCTGCCTAATGCTTTTGGCGGGTTTTGCCGCAGCGAATACGTGCACCGAAGCAATTTTTATACTCAGCAAAGGAAGCTTGGACATTACCCAAGACAAAGCATATCACGACTCCTCGTATTTTGTAGAGAACTACACCCATAAAAACGAATGGTCTCACAAAATATATTACACTAACGGGAAAATTGACAGTTTAGTTATGGACCCGATGAAAGATAGTGCATCAATTCATACTTCGTATTACTACTGGAATTTAGACGAACGTGCACTCAAAGGAAATACATCCGAAACCATCATAACTCAAGAATCATCAGGGGATACCATTATATTTACTGAAAAACAGTATTCCAAAGGTTCTTTAGAAGGCACCTGTATAACGAAGAAGATTCATTCATACATATCTTCTTACACTTATGAATACGACTCTTTTGAAGAAATATTTTTTTCTAACGACACTTTATACGACAAACGAATTTTTGATTATAACACAACTGCTCCTAGACACGAAATCACATTCACCGTTGGGGATTCGTCAAACGACTTTAAGTGCTATGAATACGAAACGCGTGATGGAAAAACTAATCTTCGCGAAACGATAGAATACATCAAAACAGATAACGGATATGAGCTTAAATATCTAGAAGAATCTTCTGCCGGATACTATTTGAGAGAATTCTTCTTTGTAAATTCCAACGCCACTACTGCCATCCGCAAGCAACGTCCGGCGGTAAAGATTTCGCCGAAAGCTAGGTACTTCGATTTGCTTGGTAGGTATAAGTATACTCGATAAAGGAGATGCCCGCTTGCGCGGGCATGACAGATTATAGAATGGGCATTATTGAAATTATCATTATCGCGGTTGTAGAGGCAATGGACTGCTTCGCCGTCGCAATTGCCACGGGGCTTTCTAAAAAAGGAATCAAGTACAGCCGCGCCATGCTCCAAGCGGTGAGCTTCGGAGTTTTCCAGGGCGGCATGACGCTGCTCGGGTACTTTCTCGGGAGTTTTGCCGAGCGATGGTTCAACACCGTCGGCACGCCTATCGCCTGCACCATCCTTTGCATTCTGGGCGGACGCATGATCTGGGGCGCCGTTCGTGGTGACGCAGGCGAAGAAGAAGGCGAACAGATTGCCGCAAAGAACCTGACGATTGCAAACATCTTGCTGCTTTCGGTCGCGACAAGTATTGACGCCTTTGCCGTAGGGATTTCGTTTGCATTCTTGAACGCGAACATGATTCTTGCCACCAGCGCCATTGCACTTGCAAGCTTTATCATGGGCGTTCTCGGGTATGAAATCGGCCGTCACGCCGCCAAACGCTTCAAAACAAAGATTCCTGAAATCGTCGCAGGCATTATCCTTATCGGCATCGGCGTGAAAATGCTATTCTAGTCCGCAAGGATACTGCTTAAGCCACTTGATAATATCTTCCCTGGAATGTTGCTCTGAACAGATTTCAGGGTAAACTTTCGGGGCGAGTTCTTCGGGATCGAATCCGTATTTGAACACGACCCACACCGTGGTTCCAAAGCCCGCGCCAATGGCAAGGCTTACAGGCACGCTACCCGTGGTAAGCATACCGCCCAGGAATCCAAGGGAACCTTCAAGGACAGAGGTCCAGAAAATGCTTTTGGGTTCCATTTGCTGGCAATAATCCAAGGAATCCACGGGCACCTGGTAAATCAATTTTCCATAATCCTGCCGCAGCCAGACCGCATTTGCGCTTTCGTCGTAGCAAATTCCCTTGCTAGTGACGGCGACAACCGATTCGGTCGGATGGTAAATAATGGACATCGTCTGAGAGCTGTCGGCAAGGCGGAACCAGTTACGTTTGATTGTATGAAGCGAATCGATGTTTTCTTTTTTCGTTTCCAAACTATCGGCAGACTTCGTTTTCATGCTATCGACAGAGACGGTCTTCACTTTTTTCATCTTTTCGATATTGTTATCGGCAGCCCCTCTCATTATATCGTTTCCGCCGATACTCATGACCGAAGACAATCCCCAGAAATCCAAGGTGACCGCAAAACGGTTCCGGTTTTCAGTCCAATCGCGGCCATAGCGAAATTCTAGAGCCAAATTGCCCATACGTTTAAAACTATGCGAAACATAAAATCCGCCACCGACTTCAGTATAGAACTTGGAGCGGGGCGAAGGCAGCCCCTTCCCAAAACAAACGCCTTCACAAGGTTCTTCATCTACATAAAAATATTCACGTCCGTTTCTGGACAAGTGTTCCGTAAAGCCGATTTTCCAACGGTCATTTAAAGGAATTTGTTCTATCAGCATTCCGCCGCCGGAATAAGAAGCAAAAGACGATTTATCGTCTTCGGGTTCATCGGTAGAAACTACCGCCAAGCCAAAAATATTGCTCCAGCCCGTCAGGCCAAAATACGGAGAGACAATGCCGCCCTGCAAAAAAGGAGTCAAGGACTGAACGCCCCAACCAAAGGTAAAGTACCCCCCATTGATATAGCTCAACAAGGTCAAATCACCCCACCATTCTGCATGGCTCCAGTGGCCGAGTTCCGTACTTTCGTGGTAGCCATTATCCAGGTTACCGAAATACTGCGAATAAGAAATATTTCGAACAGCCTTGTCTTGCTTATAGCTTGCCATATAGGCGGCAGCCGGAGGCGGGCGCATAATGGAACTGCAACCCCCAAGAATCGCGGCCATTGTCACGAGCAAGACAAGAATCACCCTATGTTTCATAGTATTCATCATATCATAAAGCTCATCACAAAGGACCAAAACGTTGCCGGATTATCACCGGTTTTAATGCCGACTTCAAAAGACATCAAAACAGCCGTATGCGACTTGAAATCGGCCTCCGCTAACAGAGGCAAATTCGTATAGCTTACAAAGTCTACACCGTAGTAAAGCACCCACTTATCAAGTTGGTATCCATTTCGGAATTCAGGCGAAGATGGGCGACCAGCAGAATAGTCATAAGAAGTGTAATAGTCTTTGCCAGGATTAAGGATATGGCAATCGCGAATTCCACCATGTGCCCCAAAAGCCAGGCCATGATTGTTCATGAAAGCCATCGCACCGCCGCCCAAATTTGCAGAACCAAAGAACTTGTTCTCTGTAATATCGGAATCCACCTCGTCATCTGCATCGTGACCATAGTAACGTCCGAAACTGAATTGATAAGCAGCCGCCAAATAGATTGGCCCAAACCACTGCACGATCATAGGCGAAAGGCCACCCTCAAGCCACATTCCATAATGCAAATTCAAGAATATTCCGCCACCAAAATCGTGACCATTCCAATCATAGGCTCCGTCAATATTTTTCGTTTTGGGCCATGTCAAATCAAAAAGGCTCACTTCTGCACGAAAAACGGAGGCTTCTACATCTTTTCTTTCAGGCCCACTTTCTTCAACTGTGACGTCACGCCTAATTTCGCAGGAATCGCAAAAAGCAAACGTCGTTGCCAAAGAAATAATGCGCGATGTTCCTGGAGCAATTTGCTTTGCCACAACTGCATGGGGAACAAAATTGGGAGCCATTACCACGTAATCGTCGGCAAAGGCATACGCCATCAAGAAAAGCAACAAAAAGCGGGTCCACAGACGCATAATTTGTTCAAAATATAATAATAAAAGCCTAGGGAGGGGTGTAGGGCCAACCTAGATTGGCTATTTTTTGTAATTTTTATCACAATTAAAAATGAATTTTTTGTCTAGTAGATAGAAAAGATGGACCAAAAAGATATTGACCGCACCCGGTATTTTGAGCTCAAGAAACAGCTAGAAGAAGCGAGCCGCCTTTACTACAAGGAAGGCGTCTCCCCCATGAGTGACCAAGATTTTGACTTTGGCCTCAAGGAGATGGAAGCGCTCGAAGCGAAGTATCCGGAACTTCGCGGCAATGCATCGCTCACACAGCGGGTCGGCAGCGACTTGACCAACGACTTTGCAAAGGTCGCGCACGCTGTGCCCATGCTCAGTATCGCGAACGTGTACAGCGCCGAAGAAATGGCGGAGTTCGTGAAGGCCGCGGAAGAAGGGATAAGGGAGATTCCCGACCAAGTCGGGGATGACAAGAAGGCAAAATGGATCTGCGAGCGGAAAATCGACGGCGTGAGTCTTTCGATTGTCTACGAGAACGGGCGCCTAAAACAGGCGGCTACCCGCGGCGACGGCGCTCAGGGCGACGACGTGACATTGAACGCACTCACGATTGCAGACATTCCCGAAACCTTGGACGCAAAGAAGTTGAAAATTGACCCCAGCGAAATTCCGCAGGGCACATTCGAAGTCCGCGGCGAAGTCTACATGGAACGCGAGGCCTTCGAACGCTTGAACGAGCAGTTCATCTTGGAAGGCAAGAAGATTTTCCAGAACCCGCGCAATACGGTTTCGGGTTCGCTCAAGCTCAAGAGCGTGGCCGAATGCAAGACGCGTCCGATGCGTTTCTTTGCCTACCACATTCCGCAGAGCGACAACAAGACGCACGAAGAAAACCTTCTGCAGCTAAAGCGCCTCGGGTTCCACACGAACGACTACTGGACTGCCGACACTACCGACGAAATCATGAAGATTTCGGAAGACATCGGCGCGAGCCGCGACAGCCTCCCCTTCGAAATCGACGGCATGGTCGTGAAGTTGAACGACCTTGCCATGCAGCGCGCCCTCGGCACCACGAGCAAGAGCCCGCGCTGGGCCATCGCCTATAAGTTTAAGGCCGAGCGCGCTTACACGCCGCTCCTTTCCGTAGAATTTCAGGTGGGGCGCACCGGGGCCGTAACGCCGGTCGCGAACCTTGCCCCCGTGCGCCTCGCCGGAACCACCGTCAAGCGTGCCACCCTCCACAACTTTGACGAAGTCGCCCGACTGGACCTCCACTTCGGCGACACCGTCGGCGTCGAGAAGGGCGGCGAAATCATTCCGAAAATCACCGATGTCAAAAAGGAACTCCGCCCGGCGGGGGCCGTCCCTGTGACCGCCCCCGACAAATGCCCGGTTTGCGGCGAGCCGCTCACCCACATCGATAACGAAGTCATTCTCCGCTGCGAAAACATGCACTGTGCAGCGCAGGTGCAATGCCTGTTCGAACATTTCGTGAGCCGCGAGGCCATGAACATCGAAAACCTCGGCCCCGCCCTTATCGCAAGCCTGATTGCCTCGGGCAAAATCAAACGCATTCCGGACCTGTACCGCCTTACACTCGAAGACCTCGAATCGCAGGAACGCATGGCCAAGAAGAGCGCCAAAAACGTCTTCGACGCTATTGCCGCCTCTAAGGAGCGCAGCCTCGAAAATCTGCTGCACGGTCTCGGCATTAGGTTCGTGGGCCGCACCAGTGCCCGAAACCTCGCCAAGCACTTCCGCACGCTCGAAGCGATCCGTACCGCCACCGTCGAGGACTTGCAAAACGTAAACGACGTCGGCGAACGCATCGGAAAATCCGTCTACGACTTTTTCCACACCGAGCGCTACACGCAAGAAATCGATGAACTGGTAGCCCTCGGCTGCCCCACCGAATTCAAGGGCGTCGTCAAGACGCTTTTCCAGGGGCAGACCGCCGTCATTACCGGCACGCTCCCAACCATGGACCGTGATGAAGCCCGCAAGCTCATCGAAGAAAACGGCGGTAAGGTATCAGGCTCCGTCAGCAAGAAAACCAGCTGGGTTTTGGCCGGTGAAGCAGCCGGAAGCAAGCTCACGAAGGCAAATGAACTCGGCATTCCCGTACACGATGAAGCCTGGCTTCTAGCCCAAATCGCCGCCAGTGCTGACGAAACGCTTACAGAATCCGCAAATAATGCGGAAAACGGATTGCTTCGCTCCGCACGCAATGACGTTCAAAACGCAAGTGAAGCGGTCCAGACAAGTCTATTCTAGCCACATTTTCTATATATATGGCGTAAAAAACAAAACAGGTTACCCTTATGGAAATCAACAAGGACATTGCCGACATCCGCGCCGCCGAAGCTATTCTGCATAAGAAGAAGAAGTACCTGCTGTGCTATCATAATTTTAACGTGAAGAACTGCAAGAAATCTGCCGAAGAAATCCGAAAGATTGCCGCAGCCGCAGGTTCGCCCATCTCGATTGCCGTCGTACCCTCTATCGGGGGCGTCCCTGAATCCGAAGCCGACGCCTTCCGTGAAGAAATCGGAAAATTCGTGCAAGAAGGCTACGAAATCTTGCTCCACGGCGTGCGTCATAACGCCGACCTGTTCATCAAGCGTAACCCCATCGGCAAGCTCGCCCTCGCCATTTCGCACAACGGGGCCGAATTTGCAGGCCTGAACAAGAAAGTTTCGCAGATGCTTTTAAACCGTAGCATCGCCCTCTGGAAGGCACACGGCTTTGGCCGCCCCTCCGGATTTATCGCGCCGGTTTGGCTCGACAACAAGCACCTCAAAAAGCAGGTGCTCGAAGAATTCAACTTCTACGAAGACATGCTCTACATTTACCGCAAGGTCGGTAAGCGCGTCAAGCCGTCATTCTCGCAGATTTTGACCTTCTCGATTTTCCCGCAGGCACTCCTCGGTGCCATGCAGGTATTCTCACGCATTGCACTACTCCTCTACCGCGGAACCCCCCGCCTGGTGATTCACGCCGGTGACATGAAGGCCATGGGCGAACAAAATCTTCTCTCGCTCGTAAAATTCGCCTCGAACCACCGCGAAAAGATCATGTACCAGGATCTATAAGAGACCGGAGAGACACAAATGATACTCAATAGATTCCTAGCACGAACCGAGTATTCCTCTTACGAGGACCTCTACGAAAACTTTAAGCTCAACATTCCCGAAGACTTTAACTTCGCCTACGACGTGGTCGACGAATACGCGAAGACCGAACCCAAGCGCGAAGCATTAGTCTGGTGCGACGACAACGACGAAAGCCATATCTTTACCTTCAAGGACCTTTCGATTGCCTCGCAGCGCACCGCGAACTTTTTGGTAGAAAAGGGTATCAAGAAGGGCGACCGCGTGATGCTGATTTTGCGCCGCCGCTACGAATTCTGGTTTTTCCTCTTGGCGCTCCACCGCATTGGTGCAATAGCCATTCCGGCAACCAACATGCTCGCCGCCGAAGACCTGGAATACCGCTTTAAGGCAGCCGACATCAAGATGGTCGTCTCTTACGACGATCCGGCACTCCAAAAGGAAATCGACACCGCCTGCGAACACACACGCATTGTCGAAACGCTCGTGACCATCGGGCAGTCCCGTCAGAACTGGATCAACTTCTACGACGACTACGAAATCTGCCCGCCGAGTTTCCCGCGCCCCACAGGAGATGCCGCCACGCACAATGACGACATCATGATCGTCTACTTTACCAGTGGCACAAGCAGCAACCCGAAAATGGTCGCCCACACCTTCAGTTACCCGCTCGGCCACATTGTGACTGCCAAGTACTGGCAGAATGTGATTGACGGCGGCCGCCACCTGACCGTTGCCGAAACCGGCTGGGCCAAGGCGCTCTGGGGGAAAATTTATGGCCAGTGGATTGCAGGTTCTGCCGTATTCACCTACGACATGAACGTGTTCATTCCGGGCAAGTTGCTCGAAAAGATGCAGGAATACAAGGTGACCACCTTCTGTGCGCCGCCGACCGTTTACCGCTACATTCTGCAGCATGGCGTCGAAAAGTACAACCTTTCCAGCCTCAAGTACTGCACCACCGCAGGCGAGGCTTTGAACCTCGACATTTACAAGAAGTTCTTCGAAAAGACGGGACTCCGCCTGCACGAAGGCTACGGCCAGACCGAACTTACGCTCACCACGGGCAACTTCGAATGGATGGAAGCACGCCCCGGTTCTATGGGCAAGCCCTCTCCGGGCTACCGCATGGACATCGTGGATGCCGACGGCAACAGCTGCGGCCCCGATGAAGTCGGCGAAATCATCATCAAGATTGACGAAGGCAAGCCCTTCGGCATGTTCGGCGGCTACTACCGCGACGAAGAACGCACCCAGAAAGTATTCGAGGGCGGAGTCTACCACACCGGCGACACCGCTACCCGCGACAAGGACGGTTTCTTCTGGTTCGTGGGCCGTACCGACGACCTGATCAAGAGCTCCGGCTACCGCATCAGCCCCTTCGAAGTCGAAGAAGTGCTCCACAAGCACCCGGCCGTCTTGGAAGTGGCCGTCACAGGCGTCGAAGACCAGTCTCGCGGACAGGCCGTGAAGGCAACCGTCGTGCTCCAGAAGGGTTACGAAGCCTCTAAGGAACTCGCAAAAGAAATCCAGCTGTTCGCAAAGAACGTGGCCGCCTCTTACAAGAGCCCGCGCATAATTGACTTCGTGTCGGAACTGCCGAAGACCATCAGCGGAAAAATCCGTCGCGCCTCTATCCGCGACAAGGACAAGGAAGACGCTTCCGCTGCTAGCGCAGCCAACGCCGCAGCAGAAACCGCAGCGAAGGAAGCCGAAAGCGCCCCGGAAAATAAAGAATAGTTGCGGAACAGCAAAGAATCTAAAAAGCCCGCCTCCAAGGCGGGCTTTTGCTATTTAACAGTACATTTACTTAACCGCAATTCGTTGGATTTGCCTATCGATACGAATCAGGAAATTTCCTGAATGCGGCAAAACTACAGAAAAACCACTCCCGCCTACACGACCCGTGGCTAGCACCTGTCCCTGTATATCCAACACTGCATACGAGCTTCCATTCCGTGCCCCTGACACCAGCACATTTCTACCGGCAACGATCACCTGGAAGCGCGGAGCCTCCCACGTTTCCAGCAAAGCATCACTGCATTCCTTGCCATCGCAATAGAGCACTAATTTTTTGCGGCTAGAAGAGGATTTTGCAGACCTACTTGAGCTAGACTTCGCCTTAACACTCGAAGACGATTTCGCCTTGGAGCTCGAACTAGACTTAGCCTCGCTTGAAGAAGACTTTACAGCACTGCTCGAACTTGACGACGCCACACTCGAAGACGATTCATCAAGGGTATAATTCTTGATTTCTCCGCAGAAATTCGGCAACGGCTCCAAGCCCACATTTTGCCCCCATATAGAACCGTTTTTCCCATCATGCAAGGCGTATGCCACATCCCCATTTGCAAACTGTTCCCATTTAGCCGCCATTCCATAAACAGTCTTATCACCGGAAACCTTCAAGTAATAGCAATTCGTCACATCAATATCCGATCTTACCACTCCCACCAAGGCATCATCGTCTAATTGCAAGCTGTCAGACATGACACACCCCACATTGTAACAATTCACAATACTCACTCTAGCGTCATACTTGATAAAACCGACCAAGCCGCCAGTTTCGTCATGTTCGCCATCAATTAAACCGGTGTTATAACAATTTTCAATATACGTATTGCTGTATTGACCAATGACTCCCACGATTCCACCCAGATAGCGAACTGCCTTGACAGTAGATCTATTATAACAATTCGAGATTTCAATATACGAATACGCCGTCCGAGCATTTCCATTGGCTATACCGACCAAGGCCCCCACCTGATCAAAGTCACCCTTGACCTCAAAGTACGAAGCTTCGATACCGATATTTTTGACAACAATAGGTTTTTTGTACGAACCAACAATACCGAGTGACCCGAAAAAGCCATAACCACGATACCCATCATAGGCGTCCCGTACCGAATCGCACTTTACATAAAGCCCCGATACCGAATGGCCTCTTCCGTCAAACACGCCAGTGAACCCATTGATGGGAATCCAATGGATAAATTCCGCAGAATCGGCGACATTGAGAGAACCATCCAACTTCAGTACATTCTGATTCACCACGATGTCATCGTCCAAGTATGCACAGGGAGAAGTATTCTTCGAAAAGCCGTCTGTACCGTTCACAATCGCAGCAAAACCATACAGGTCGGATTCATCCTTGATGACATAGCAACCATCTTCATCTTTTGACGGTTCCTTTTTCTCAAACCATTTTGCATAAAGAACGACATCCCCAGATTCTCCAGAATCAATTTCATACAGGCGATCCCCTTTAAAGTCCTTGTCTTTGTACCACCCTCTAAAAATGGCCCCGCTACGCGTCACATTTTTAGGCAACACGACACTTTTCCCCTCCACATAAGACAAAACTTCATCGTCAATACTGACATCTCCGCTACCGGTCTGGTAAGAAATTTTATAGACCGGAGTGTACCTCGCCCAGAATTCCTGTTCACCGCTAGCCGTCGCCGGAATAAATTTCACCGAATTTCCCTTGAATTCGGCATTGTCATACCAACCAGAAAACACATAGTCTTCACGGAAAACCAAAGGAAGGTCATATCTGTAACCGGGCACATAATCTTCCGGCAGAACCGTGACATCCCCCTCATAGGTGTGCAAACTCATTTTTTCAAAAACTTGGGGTAAATCCCCCGTTATGCTTCCAGAAAAATCAGGCGCAGGATTTTCTCCAACAACCTGTCCCCAAATGGAGGCATCCAGCCCTTCGTAATAGTAATTGTGCAACAGGTAGGCAACCGTTCCATCGGTCATCATTTTTTCAGGAACTTCGATTCCGTGAATGTCACTAATTCCATCTTTCTGATAATAGACGTTGGCATAGGTGAAATTTTCAGCCTTGTCCTTGCCCGCATAAAGTCCTAAAATCGAGCCGACATTTTCGTATTCTTCTATTAACGGCGAAATGATTCCCACATTATAAGCGTTCACCAGCAACACGGAACTTCCGCTCAAGGATCCCACAATTCCGCCCATAACATTATGACCAACGACATACCCCTGATTATAGAGATTTTTCAGTTCCACATTGCCACTTGCCTGGCCAACGATCCCCCCTGCAATTGACTTGTCTTCAAGTTCATTGAAGGCTTCCACCACACCCACACTAAAGGCATTGGTAATCGTTGCCGAAATTCCAGACAAGAGCCCCACAATTCCACCCACAACATGCTTTGCTGCGACATATCCCGTATTGACGCTATTTCCAATTTGGACATTCCCAACAGCAAGAGCGACAATTCCTCCCGCTGTATTCCCTTTCGCCTCAATTCGAGAATCATTGCGAACATTGTAGATTATTACCGGGGCTTCTCCAGTGGCATATACATTACCGGCAATGAGTCCAACAGAAGATTTTCCCCTTAAATAAGAATTCATTATGCGCACATTCTTGACAGAAACGTCGGAGTCATTTTCCTCCGCAACAATGTTGCTGAACAAGCCGACATTAACACTAGAGGTGTCATTGAAATAAAGCCCCATTATCCTATATCCCTGACCATCAAAGGATCCTCGATAATTCTTGATGGGCGTCCACGGGATAAATTCTGCAGTATCCGCTACATTAAGTTCTCCGTCGGAGTTCAAGACACCTTCATTCACAAAAATGGATTTTCCGATTCTTGCGCACGCCGTCTGCTTCGGGGCGACATTTTCAGATCCATTTACGATAGCCGCAAAGCCGTAAAGTTCTTCCTTGCTCGTAATAAAGTAGCACCCTTCCAACGTAACCGGAGTTTTGGGGGTAATCGTTCCTGCGGCTTCCGCAAGTACGGCAAGCAATGCCACAATCCCCCAAAACGTCTTTATTCTAGACATCTCTCTTAACCTCAAGTAAATCTTGTCGATAAGTATAGATAAAAAATGAGAAATCATCTTTGGAGCGACCAAGAATATTTTCTATATTCCCCGCCATGACTAAAAGACGCGTAGTAATCACAGGTATGGGAGCGGTGACTCCCGTTGGCAAGAACATTAACGATTTTTGGGCAGCTATTCGCGCAGGCAAGTGCGGTGTCGGCCCCATCACCCTTTTTGACGCAAGCAGCTGTCCGGTAAAGATTGCGGCCGAAGTCAAGGATTTCAAGCCCGAAGAACACGACATTGACCCCAAGGAAGCCCGCCGCATGGCCCGCTTCACGCAGTTCCTGCTCGCCGCCTCCAAGGAAGCGGTCGCAGACGCAAGCCTTACGCCCGAAGACCTCGCTGCCGACACAACCGGCATTGTCGCAGGTACCGGCCTCGGTGGCCTCGACATCGTCGATTCTACCTACACGCAGTACATGAACGGTGGCAAGCGCAAGGTTTCGCCCCTCGCCATGCCGCAGCTGATCCCGAACGAAGCGGGCGCAAACGTTTCTATCGCGCTGGGCATCACGGGCCAGGCCCACACGGTCTGCACCGCCTGCGCTTCGGGCACCGACGCTATCGGTGTCGCCCTCGACGCTATTCGCTCGGGTCGCTTGGATATCTGCCTTGCCGGCGGTTCCGAAAGCGGCATTACCGATTACAGCATCAAGAGCTTCGCCGGCATGCACGCCCTTACAGACAAATTCAACGACTGTCCGGAAAAGGCGTCTCGCCCGTTTGACTTGAACCGCTCCGGATTCGTGATGGGTGAAGGCGGTGCCGTGATGATTCTCGAAGAACTGGAACACGCCAAGGCCCGCGGCGCCAAGATTTACGCCGAACTCGCCGGCTACGGCGCTTCTGCCGACGCATACCATATCACCAGCCCGCGCCCGGGTGGAGAAACCTGCGCGAAGGCACTTACCCGCGCCATCAAGGACGCAGGCATTGCCCCGACGGACATCGACTACTACAACGCTCACGGTACCTCGACGCACTTGAACGATGCCACCGAAACCGCAATGCTCAAGGTCGCCCTCGGCGAACACGCCTACAAGATCAAGGTGTCTAGCACCAAGAGCATGACGGGCCACTGCGTGGGTGCCGCCGGCGTGTGCGAAGCCATTGTCTCGACTCTTGCGATTCGCGACTCGTTCTACCCCGCCACCATCAACTACGAGACTCCGGATCCGGAATGCGACCTGGATTACGTCCCGAACAAGGGTGTCGAAGGGAATATCGACGTCGCCGCCTCCGCCTCTCTCGGCTTCGGCGGTCACAATGGTGTCGTGATTATCAAGAAATATAACGGCTAAGCTTGTTCATCAAGCCAGCAGCTGGCATTTTTATCGACGCTTAGCTTTGCTAAGCCTGCTCATCTAGCCAGCGCTGAAGAATGATGGCGGCAGCGAGTTGATCGATGACCGCCTTATTCTTTTGCTTTTTCTTCTTGCTAAAGTAAGAGGTCTTTTCTTGCGCCTGCACGCTGGAATACGATTCATCCTGCGTGTACACGGGCATGCCCGGGAAACGCGTTTTCAAGTCATCGATGAACTTTTCCACCACCACGTTCTTGCCGTCCTTGCGGCCATCGGGGTGATACGGCATTCCCACTACAAAGGCATCTACCTTGTTGATTTTCACCAGTTCATCCAGTCGCACGAACAGGTTTGTAGTCTTCTGGTCAATCGTTTCTCGCGAAAAAGCCATCCGGAATTCGGAATCGGCAAATGCGACCCCGACGCGGTGTTCACCATAGTCTAAAGCAAGGTAGTTCATAGAGCGCAATATAGCAAATGGGAGAAAAAATGTTGCCCGTCACACTTTAGGTTCTCATTTTACATTTTTTTGATTTTTCTGCATTTTTAGCCGATAAAAGGGAGTGGAAAAAGTTTACATTTTTCTATCTTTACCGCCACTATGAGCAATATGAAGAACGATTTATGGGTCGGCGTGGACGTTGGTTCCACCACCGTAAAGATTGCGGTTGTCGATCCAGAGACCAACAAGCTTTTGCACTACACTTACCAGCGCCACAACGCCATGCAGGCACAGAAGGTTTTCGAAGTGCTGCGCGAGGCGCACGGACTTTTCCCCGATAAGAATTTCAGGGTCGCCTTCTGCGGCAGTGGCGGTCAGCCCTTCGCCGAAGCAACCCACGCCTTCTTTGTGCAAGAAGTCGTAGCGAACGCTCTTGCTGTACGTGCAACCTACCCCGAATCCCGAGTCGCCATTGAACTCGGTGGCCAGGATGCCAAGGTCGTCTTCTTCGAAAAAGACAAGACCACCGGCAAACTCATTGCCTCTGACATGCGTATGAACGGCGTGTGCGCCGGCGGTACCGGTGCATTCATTGACCAGGTGGCCGAACTTCTGCGCATCAAGACCGAAGCCTTCGAAGGCTTTGCCAAGCGTGGCCAGAAGGTCTACGAAATTTCGGGCCGTTGCGGCGTGTTCGCCAAGACCGACATCCAGCCGATGCTGAACAACGGTATCGCCAAGGAAGACATCGCCCTTTCCAGTTTCCATGCCATTGCCAAGCAGACCATCGGTGGTCTTGCCCAGGGTATGGAAATCAAGCCGCCCGTGATTTTCGAAGGTGGCCCGCTGACCTTTAACCCGACGCTTGTTCGCGCCTTCAAGGAACGCCTTGGAATTTCTGACGAACAGGCCATTGTGCCGGAACACTCCGAAGTGCTCGTGGCCATGGGTGCCGCCCTCTCTCTGGGCTCTATGTTTGCCGACCAGGAATGCTTCTACCGCAAGGACGGCTCGCTGGACGCGCTCATCCACTTTAACGAAACCCGCCAGGCCGAAAACAAGGCCAAGGCCGCTGCCGACTTGTTCTTCAAGAACGACGCTGAATACCAGATGTTCCTCGAAGAACACAAAATGGCCGGAAACCACTACCCGCAGCCTGTTTCGGGCTCCACGCTCAACGTGTATCTGGGTATCGACGCGGGCTCTACTACCACCAAGTTCGTGCTCATGGACGAAAACGAAACCGTGGTGGACGGATTCTACGCGAGCAACAACGGCGAACCGCTCGCCGTGCTCAAGAACGCCCTCAACGAACTTTCGGACCGTTACGAAGAATACGGCTGCAAGCTCAACATCTTGGGCGTAGGTACAACCGGCTACGGCGAACAGCTGTTTGCTAAGGCCGTGCATGCCGACTTCCACACGGTGGAAACGGTCGCTCACGCCAACGCCGCCCAGAAGATTTGCCCCGACGTAAGCTTCATCCTCGACATCGGTGGTCAGGACATGAAGGCCATCTCCGTGCAGGACGGCGTGGTTACGGGTATCATTCTGAACGAAGCCTGCTCCTCGGGTTGCGGATCCTTTATCGAAACCTATGCCCGCAGCCTCGGCATCCCGATGGAAAAGATTGCAGAACTCGCGTTCAACGCAAAGAGCCCCTCTCAGCTGGGTTCCCGTTGCACGGTGTTCATGAACAGCTCCATCATTACGGAACAGCGCGACGGCAAGCAGCCCGAAGACATTATCGCGGGTATCTGCCGCTCCATTATCAACAACGTGTTTACGAAGGTGATTCGTATCCGCAACCTCAACACCCTCGGCAAGAAGGTCGTGGTACAGGGCGGTACGTTCAAGAACAACGCCGTTCTCCGCGCCTTCGAACAGTACACTGGCCTCAAGCCTATCCGTCCGGAACGTCCGGGAGAAATGGGCGCTATCGGTATTGCCCTCCTTACCAAGAAGTTCATGGAAGAAAAGCGCAAGACCGAACCGGAACTCAAGACCAAGTTCATCGGCCTTGACGCCATGAAAACCTTCAGTTGGCACAACCAGCCGGGTCAGCTCTGCCAGTACTGCACCAACCATTGCTCCCGTACCATCGTGACCTTTAGCGATGGCCAGAGCTTCGTGACCGGCAACCGTTGCGAACGCGGCGAAGTTACCGCCGATCCGAACGATCCGAAGACCAAGGCACTCATCGCCGAAATCAACAAGAAGATGCAGTCCGTGCCCGACATGATCAAGCGCACGAACCAGCTCTTGGTAAAGGACTACGCTCCGGCCAAGCTCGTTGAAAACAACGGCAAGACCATCGGTATTCCGCGCGTGCTCGAATTCTGGGCATCGCTCCCGTTCTGGAAGGCATTCTTCACAAGCCTCGGCTACACCGTCGTGATTAGCCGCCAGAGCGACTACAAGATGTTCGAAGCAGGCCTTCACAGTGTGCCGTCCGACACGGTTTGCTTCCCGGCAAAGCTTGTGCACGGCCACGTGCTCAGCCTCATTGAAAAGAAGGTCGACCGCATCTTCTTCCCGATGATGGTTGCAGTCCCGAGTGACCACACCAAGTTCACCGCAACTTCTGTTTGCCCGGTGGTGCAGGCTTACCCCAACGTTTGTAAGAACACCGACGAGCCCGAAAAGAATTACAACGTCCCGATGGACCAGCCAATTTTCCACTGGTTCAACGCCAAGCTCCGTCGTAGCCAGACCATTGATTGGTTCCACGAACACTGGAAACTCGACAAGAAGCTTTTGGACAAGGCCGTTACCGAAGGCGAAAAGGCGCTCAACAGCTACCGCACCACGCTTTTGGAAGAAGGCCAGAAAATCCTCGACGATGTACGTGCAAAGAACTCCTTTGCCGTGGTGATTGCAGGCCGCCCCTACCATGCGGACACGCTCATCAACCACAACATCGCAAGCCACTTTACCGCCATGGGCATTCCGGTGCTTACCACCGAATCGCTCCCGGGCGTCTACGACCAGGATGTGCCGAGCCACACCCGTATCGAAATCAAGAACACCTTCCACTTGCGCATGATTGGCGCTACCATGATTGCCGCGAAGGACCCCAACATCGAACTTGCCCAGATCGTAAGCTTCGGTTGCGGACACGACTCAATTTTGACCGACGAAATGATGCGCATGCTGCACCTTGATTCCAACAAGGAAATGCTCATGCTCAAGCTCGACGAAGGTGACGCCCGCGGCCCGGTTGGCATCCGCATCAAGAGCTTTATCGAAACGGTGAAAGCACGTCGCGCAGCAAACCTGCCCGACAAGCCCGAAAGCCACGAACCGCTGTTCCACACGCCGTTTGTGGCCGAAGACAAGAAGCGCCGTCGCATTCTGACGCCGAACCTCTCCCCCGCCTTCTCTGTGCTCGCCAGCGAATACATGAAGCGCGAAGGATTCATCGCCGAATACCTGCCGGTCGCCGATAAGAAGGCTATCGAACTGGGCAAGAAGTACGTGCACAACGACATTTGCTTCCCCTGCCAGGTGAACATCGGCGAAGCGCTCCACTGGCTCGTCGATCACCCCGAAGTTCCGCAGAACCAAGTTTCCATGTGCCTTGCCAAGAACTGCGAAAACTGCCGCGCCGTGCAGTACGCCGTGCTTGCCCGTAAGGCTTTGGACGAAGCGGGCTTCAAGGACGTCACCATCATTACGACCGGTGTCGACTACAAGGGCATGCACCCAGGCTTCCAGCTGGGTCTCGACTTCCGTCTCCACATGCTGTGGGGCCTTGTCACCATGGACGCCATCGAAACCATGTACCGCGCCGTTCGCCCGTACGAAGTGAACGCCGGCGACACCCAGAAGGTTTACGACGAATGGATGCCGAAGGTGATTGGCGTTGCCGGCCACCTCTCCACCGTTCAGCTGGTGCGACCCTCCAAGCTTATCGAAGTCTTTGAACAGTGCATCGAAGCATTCAACGGTATCGAAATCACCGAAGAACGCAAGAGAGGCATCCGCAAACCGCGCGTTGCCGTGCTTGGCGAAATCTTGATGAACTACCACCCGAGTGCAAACGGATTTGTTGAAAACTACCTGATGAACAACGGCATGGAAGTCTACCTGCCGGGTATGACTGACTTCTTCCGTGTGGACGAAGTGGTACGCGAAGAAAAGATCAAGCGCGGATTCTCGGCAAACCCGGTGATGGACCGACTCGAAGGCGGCGTGACCTCCAAGGTCTACACGCACGCTGTTGAAACTGCCCGCAAGTCCATGCACAAGTTCAAGCTGTACGAACACCACGCCGACTGCGTGGAACTCAAGGACTACGTCTCCGACATCATCGACCCCACCTACAACACGGGTGAAGGTTGGATGATTCCGGGCGAAATCCTGTACAACTCGAAGCACGGAATCAACAGCTACATCATTCTGCAGCCGTTCGCATGCCTTGCCAACCACATCTCTGGCCGCGGCCTCACCAAGGCCGTGAAGGAACGTTGCCCGCATATCCAGGTTCTCAGCCTCGACTACGACCCGGATACGAGCTTCGCAAACATCGAAAACCGCCTGCAGATGCTGATTATCAACGCACGTGAACTAGAAAAAGCAAATCAAGCCTAACCCCAATTAAGTAATACATGCTCAACGTCTCTAATGTCAGTCTTCAATACGGTAGCCGCGTTCTCTTCAAGGAAGTGAACCTTTCCTTCAAGCGCGGCAACTGCTACGGAGTCATCGGTGCCAACGGCGCCGGAAAATCTACGTTCCTGAAAATCCTTTCGGGCGAACTCGAACCCAACACCGGTGAAGTCAGCAAGGACCCGGGCGAACGTATCGCCGTCCTGAAGCAGGACCACTTCGCCTACGAACAGAACACTGTTCTCGAAACGGTGATGATGGGCTACCCCGAACTCTATGAGCTCGGCAAGAAGCGCGACGAACTCTACGCGCTCCCCGAAATGACCGAAGAACAGGGCATGCAGGCCATGGAAATCGAAACCCGTTTCGGTGAAATCGGCGGTTACGAAGCTGACTCTAACGCAGCTGTGCTTTTGAAGGGTCTCGGCATTCCCGAAGAATTCCACTACAGCCTCATGGCAGACTTGGACGGCGGCCAGAAAATCCGCGTGCTCCTAGCCCAGGCTCTGTTCGGCAACCCGGACATTCTTCTGCTTGACGAACCGACGAACCACCTGGATTTGGAAACCGTCGGTTGGCTTGAAGACTACCTCGAACGTTTCGAAAACATCGTGATCGTGGTGAGCCATGACCGTCACTTCCTCAATGCGGTCTGCACCCACACTTGCGATATCGACTACGGCAAAATCAACATTTACGGCGGTAACTACGAATTCTGGTATGCAGCAAGCCAGCTCGCCCAGAAGCAGCGCAAGGACCAGAACCGCCGCGCCGAAGAAAAGATCGAAGAACTCAAGGCGTTCATCCGCCGTTTCGCCTCTAACGCAGCCAAGGCCAAGCAGGCCACCAGCCGTAAGAAGCTCCTCGACAAGATGACCGTCGAAGAAATGCCGGCTTCCAGCCGTAAATTCCCGTGGGTCAACTTCAAGATGGACCGCGAACCGGGCAAAATCGTGCTCGAAGTCAAGAACGCCACCATCGATGGCGGCGACGGCATTATCTGCAAGAACCTGAACTTCAGCCTCAATAGCGGCGACAAGGTCGCTCTCGTTGGCGAATACGACACGCTCAAGACAGCATTCTTCCAGCTCATCGCCGAAGAAACCAAGGCCGACGAAGGCGTACTCAAGTGGGGCAACACCATTAGCTACAGCTACTTCCCGAAGAACAACGACGCCTACTTCGGCACGGACCTCTCCCTCGTGGATTGGCTACGCCAGTACAGCAAGGAACAGGATGAAACCTTCATCCGCGGATTCCTCGGCCGTATGCTCTTTACCGGCGAAGAAGCCCTCAAGAGCGCAAACGTGCTTAGCGGTGGCGAAAAGGTGCGCTGCATGCTCAGTAAGATGATGCTTGCAAACGCCAACTGTCTGCTCCTCGACGAACCGACCGCTCACCTCGACTTGGAAGCCATCACGGCCCTCAACAACGGCCTTACCGCTTTCCAGGGCCCGATTATCTTCTGCTCTCAGGACCACGAATTCGTGCAGACGATTGCAAACCGCGTACTCGAACTGACTCCGAACGGCGTCATCGACCGCAGCATCACCTTCGACGAATGGCTCGAAACCAAGAAAAAGAAGAAGTAAAGTTCAAACAAGAATTAGAAAAGGGAATCACAAATGTGATTCCCTTTTTTGTCTCTCAGCGGGAAAGTTTATCGCGTCACGATGACACGGTTTGCAAACAGGACCTTTTTGCCGTTATCAACGCGCACGAAGTAGCTACCCTTCGCCTTCACCAGATCCTTGACCGGAATCGTCGTAGAACTGCTGTAATAGCGGCTATAAAGTTTCTTGCCGCGCATGTCGAAAACGCTCACGCGGGCAGCACTTGCATTCAGGCGGAGTTCCAGATTCCCGTGGCTGTAGCCGACAGAAGCATCTGCCACCGTTTTTGCAGCCGGAGCAACCTTTGTTGTACCGTCGGAATTGGACGTACCCATTTCCCAATTGCTGGGGACGCGGGCTGCGATGCCGCGACCCGCCGTACTCATGTAAACCACGCCGTAGGTGTTCATGTCACCCATCACGAACTCGCCATTTGCAAGGCCGCCATATTCATGGCCGTCGTCATTCACGCGAGTCCAGGTTTTACCCTTATCGTCAGAGCCGAACACACCCGTCACTTTACCGACAGTTGCAAACACATAAATCGCCGGATAGCCGCCCTTTTCCTTGGGAGCGCCAAAGCCCACCGCTTCGCAGTAACCGACACCTTCAACCGCAGCCCAAGTGGCACCGCCATCGGTTGAATGCAACAGCTTTCCACTAGCGGGCGTACCATTCGACGGATCCTGAATAGCGACAGGCAGCCACAAGTCGCCCTCGTAGCCCGGAATGGCACGGAACTTTTTGAATGCGCTTTCACCAGGCGTACTCACAGCCTTGAAGCTTGCGCCCGCATCGGTACTCTTGTAGAACTTGCCGTCCGCCTTGGTGTAGGCATAGAATACTTCGTCGTTTTCAGGATCGCCCACCACGTAGGCGGTGTTGTCGATACCCGACACCTTTTCCCAGGTCGTGCCGTTGTAATTGCGATAGACATCGGTCGTTCCTTCCATCGGAACCCAGATAGTGTAAGTACCTTTTGCCGAAAGAGCCACAGTACCCTTGGCTGCGTTCTTGTCAGGTCCTGTATAAGTTTCCACCGTCCAAGTCTTACCCGAGTCAAGGGAATACTGCACCGGAGCAATGGGTATGTCATTGTACAGGCCTTCGTAGGCGCGCTTGTCTGCCACCTTGGCCAATTTGCCACTCTTGGGAGCATAAGCAAGGCCCTGCGTCGTACCCAACGACACATAATCGCCGCCAACATTCGTCTTGTGCCTGAATGCCGGATATTTTGCGATGTCATCGTGACGGAATCCGTCGTAGTCACCGATGATCGAAACCATCGGGCCGCCCGGAATACTCACTACTTCGAAAGGCACCGTTTCTTCGACGCCATGCGCCGAGAAATGCCACACCTGGTTCATGGTGAGTTGCGGTTCTTCCCAAGAATTCTCCGCTTCCTTGTACACATAATCGCTCAGGTTGTCGCAGCGGAAAATACCGTTACCCGAAGTCACAAAGACGCGGTTGTTGTCGAACGGATCCATGGCAACGCTACCGGACCAGTGAATAGAACCGTTATGCATCCAGCCAATTCCATTGGCATCCATCTGCTTGGTCGTCGGATACACACCGCCTTCCATCCAGTAATACTTGAAGCTTGCAATCCAGGTTTTGCCGCCATCGGTCGTGTGGTAAATGTTAGTACCCCACTGGTCGCTCCACTTGCCGCTGGTATCGCTCGTGGCCGTGTACCAGAACTGCGGACCGCGGTAACCTTCGGTCGTCACCACCATTTCATTTGCATTTTTCGGATTGATTGCAATACCGCCATAAGGGGCAATGTAGGGGTAATATTCTTCGCAAGTCTTGCCGGTGCCGCCTGCGGCTTCGCAGTCGACCATGCCTTTCACGTCCACTTTGTCGTACTTGGCATCGCCGCCTTCGTCCAGGAAGTTTTCCGGAGAAACGTCGGACCAAGTCGCCGACGCCACATCAAGCTGCAGCACCGCACCGCGACCAAAACCATCGTAAATCATGCCCCAGCCTTCGTCCCACATCATGGAATGCGGGCCTGCGCCATCGGCAAAAGTCACCGTCATCTTCGAGCCATCGCCCGAAACCACCGCACGCTGCGGCATCAGGCGCACCATGCTCCCGCCGGCCGTGCGGCGCAGCGAATCGGGAATCGGCAAGGCCGTCCAGCTTGCACCGCCGTCGGTCGAGGTGAAGACGTTTTCAAACGTGCCCTTGGCCGTCGTCCCCTCACGCAAGAATCCGGCATACATCACCTTCGAGCTGCCTGGAGCATACTGCACAAAGCTGAATCCCGAGCCATTCCAAGTCGTATCGCTACCGGCCGCTGTTTTCCATGCATCCACATGGCTCCAGCTTGAACCGTTGTCCGTCGATTTCCAAAGGCCCTTGTTCTTGGAACCGTAGAACATAATTTTGGAATCGTTCGGGTCGACCGCCAAGGCCTCGCCGTTTCCGCGGCCCATGCCGTTGCCGTGTGCACCAAAGCGCGCCACCTTGGTGCCCTTGGTCCCGTCTTCGTCCCAAGTGTAAATCACTTCCCAAGATTCGCCCTTGTCCTTACTACGCAAGAATGCGGTGCGGCCGCTATTCCAGTAACTGGTTCCCGCCACCATATAAACGACGCCCGATTCCTGCGGGTCAACGGCAATGGCCTCGATTCCCAAAAGGCCGCGCTCGGAAACATCGACCCAGTCCATCATCGATTCCCAGCGGGCAGTCGATTCGTTCCAGCGGTACGCGCCGCCCACGTCCGTGCGGGCATAGAAAAGTCCCTTGTCGACCGGAGAAGCTATCACGGCGGAGACGAATCCACCCCCGCCCATGCTCACGTTACTCCAATTGAATTCCGCCGTAGCTGCCTGCGAAAGTGCGGCAGCCGCCATTATTGTCAAAACAGTTTGTTTTGCGCCAAATTTTTTCATAATCATCCCAAAACACATGGGCACCACGCCCAATTTTCAAACTATAAAATACTTTCCGGAATCATGAAAAATCCAAATTTCAGGCATTCGCCCCAATATCCGTTTTGAGCCTTTCAACACCCCGCTTTTTCGAAACAAAAAATCCCGCTCAACGAGCGGGATTCTTGAAATTCAGATTTTCAAATTTTGAAGGAAGCAAGCAGAGCAAGGCCGCAGGACCGACGCTTTGCGCTGCTTAATTCAAAATCTTACTTTCTCTTGCGGCGCTTCTTGGCCTTACCCTTAGCCGGGGAATCTTCCTTCGGTTCTTCAGCCTTAGGTTCTTCCTTCTTTTCGGCCTTCTTGGTGTCGCCACCGCGGAGGTCCTTCATCTTGAAGGAAACGTTCACTTCAGCAGTCGTCACCTTGGAGGCGAGACCGGCCGGGTCACGTACCTTGAAGCTGAATTCGTCGAGGCCGGAGAAGCCCTTGTTCGGCATGTAGGTGAAGGAACCGTCACGTTCGTTCAGGTTGATCTTACCGTTACGCGGCTTCTGGACGAGCTGCACAGACACCGGCTTTTCGCCATCGGCGTCCGTCACGCCAGACATCAGACCTTCGGAGGCGCTCACCTTGAGTTCTTCGCCTTCCTGAGTCATGTAAGTCTGCGGGTTAGCTTCCGGAGCATCGTTCACGGCAATCACAGTGAAGAGAGCAGACTTGGAAGCCTTAGCGCCATCCGGGTCAGTCACCGTGAAGGTAATCTTTTCCGGCTTGCCGTTCCAGTTCGGGTGCGGCTGAGCAACCGTAGCGGTCTTCTTGAACTTGTCATACTTCACGGTCAAGAACTTGTTGCCAGTGAAGGTCCACTTGAGTTCGTCGAAGCGGTTGTCCTTATCGCGGGCAAACTGGTCGAGCTTGATCACAGCCACAACACCATTGTTGTCGTCTTCCTTGATCGTGTGGTCAGGAATATCGCGCATGATCGGGGCGGCATTCACATGCTTCACCACGAACTTGACCATGGCCTTATCGGAACCACCAGCCGGGTCCTTAGCAGTGAAGATGAGCGTTTCGTCACCGAACCAGTCAGCCTTCTTCGGCTTCACGATAGCTTCACGGTTGCTATTGATCTGCACGGCGAGGTTCTTGGCGCCAGTGACACCCCAACGGATTTCGCTAACCTTATGGTCAGGGTCAGACACATAGTTGTCAAGCTTGATCGGCTTGAAGGTAGTGCCCTGCAGGGTTTCCTGGCCAGGAATTTCCTTCACGATCGGCGGGTCGTTCACGGGCTTCACCGTGTACTTCACCTGAATAGAGGCGCTTTCGCCAGCCGGGTCAAACACGTTCACAGTCACGACTTCCATACCGTTCCAGTACGGGTTCGGAGTTTCGGCATGGAGAACACCCTTTTCGTCGATAGAGAAGTTCATTTCATGCTTCACAGCCGGGCCGTTCTTGCCAGCCTTCTTACCCTTAATAGCCGGGACTTCGTTATCAAGCGTCCAAACAAGTTCTTCGAGCTTGTTATCCGGATCGCTTACGACCTTGCTGAAGTCGAACGGAGCAAAAGTCTTCTTTTCTTCGATTACGAACGGCTGAACCGGCTTGAGAGTCGGCGGGTCGTTCACAGCTACCACTTCGAAGGTAGCCTGCGTAGAAGCAGAGGCACCGGCGATATCCTTCACCGTGAAGGTGAGGGTTTCCTTACCGAACCAGTTCGGGTTCGGAGTCAGGATCTGGGCGCGGCTGCCCTTGATATCAACCTTAAGGTCCTTATTGCCAGTAACAGTCCAGCGAAGTTCGTTCGGCTTGTTATCCGGGTCTTCAGCAACCTTGGAGAGGTCCACAATTTCGAAGCGTTCCTTTTCCTTGACTCTCTGGCCAGCGATGTGCTTCACGACCGGCGGGTCGTTCACCGGAGTCACTTCGTATGTAATCTGCTGAGATGCACGAGCGCCTTCCGGGTCATACACGTCAATCTTGACCTTTTCAGTACCACTCCAGAACTTGTCCGGAGTCGTAACGACGAGTTCCTTCTTGGCATTCACGAAGGCCTTGAGAGAACGGGCCGGAGCAACTTCAATCTTCAAAGCGGAGAGCGGATGATCCGGATCAGAAATGAACTGAGACAGATCGAGCGGCTTGAAGTGTTCCTTTTCCTGAATGCTCTGGATAGCGATCGGCTTGATTTCCGGAGCGTCGTTCACGGATTCAACCTTGAAGTTCACGGTCTTGGAATCAGAAGCGCCTTCCGGATCCTTCACAGTGAAGGTCACGTTGCGTTCACCATTCCAGTACTTGTTGTCAATCTTGACGCGAGCAATGTTACGGCTATCGATTTCAATCTGGAATTCGTCAACCGGAACAGGTGCCGGTTCTTCAGCCTTTTCATCCTTGCCCTTCTTACCCTTCTTGGCAGGCTTCTTAGCCGGCTTCGGAGCAGGAGCGGCACCCACCTTGGCGACCTTGACGGACCAAGTGAGTTCAGAAAGCTTGTGGTCAGGATCGTGCACGAACTTGTTCAGGTCAATTTCCTTGAACGTACCCTTTTCCTTGATTCTCTGGTCCGGAATCTGCTTGAGTACCGGAGCGTCATTCACAGAGGTAATTTCGTAGGTAATCGTCTGAGAAGATTCTGCACCATCCGGGTCCTTCACGATGAGGACCATGGTTTCCGGAGCGCACCAGAAGTTCTTATCCGGAGCAGAAACGGTAAGCACGCGGCTCGGAGAAATTTCAGCCTTGAGCTGACGGTTGCCGGAAACGGTCCACTTCAGTTCGCTCGGCTTGTTATCCGGGTCCTTCACGTATTCGTCAAGCTTGATCTGCTTGAAGAGTTCCTTTTCCTTGATCTTCTGGTCAGGAATCTTCTTGGAGATGACAGGAGGATCGTTCACGCGAGACACTTCGAAGAGCATCTTGTGGTTGGCAGAAGCGCCTTCCGGGTCAGTCACGGTGAAGGTCACCGTTTCCTTACCGTTCCACTGCGGATCAGGCACAGTCACCTTCACTGTGTTGTCTTTGAGCATGTTCAACTTGAGGAACTTGTTGCCAGAGACAGACCACTTGAGCTGCGAAGCCTTGTGATCCGGATCAGAAGCAAGATTCGTGAGGTCGATTGTTCTGAACACGCCATTTTCGCGGATGGATTCACCACGCGGAGCGCTAGAAGAAATAACCGGCGGGTCGTTGATAGAACGGACTTCATAATGAGCGGTCTTGGATGCCTTTGCACCTTCCGGGTCAGTGACCGTGAAGGTAATGTCGGCAGCACCGTTCCAGTACTTGTCCGGAATAGCAATCGTTGCAACATGGTTGTTGTCAACCTTTACAGTCAGACCAGGCTTGTTGCTAGCAGGTTCAGCTGCGGCAGCGCCCTTCTTGCCCTTGGCAGCCGGAGCGGCAGCAGACTTGGCCTTCACATCGAAGGTCCACTTGAGTTCGCTGTTCTTGTGGTCTGGATCCTTGACGAGATCGTCAAGCTTGATCTGCTGGAACTGTCTCTTTTCGTCGATGGACTGGTCCTTGAGTTCGCGAACGAACTGCGGAGCATCGTTCACCGATTCCACCGTGAAGGTCACGGAACGGCTATCCGTTGCGCCTTCCGGGTCAGAAACAGAGAACTTCACCGTTTCAGAACCATGCCAGTGCGGGTTCGGCGGAGTTACAGACACATTGTGGCTGGCATCCATGGCAACCTTGAGTTCCTTGGCGCCTTCAATCTTCCACTTGAGCTTGGCCTTCGGGTGATCAAGGTCTTCGACATAGTTGTCGAGAGCGATAGACTTGAAGCTACCCTTTTCCTTGATGGTCTGGTTAGCAATGTCCTTCATGACCGGCGGGTCGTTAATAGAGGTCACGGAGTAAGAAGCCGTAGCCTTGGCAGAAGCGCCTTCCGGGTCAGTCACCGTGAAGGTCAGAGTTTCCTTACCGTTCCACATCGGGTTCGGAGCCTTGACAGACACGTTGCCGTCATTGTCGATATTGACCTTGAGGTCCTTGTTACCAGAGACGTCGATCTTGAGACGGCCATACGGATGATCAGGATCCTTGATGAGCTGCTTCAGGTTGAAGGACTTGAAGGTTTCCTTTTCCTTGACATTCTGGTCATCAATCTTGCCGATGGTCGGAGCGTCGTTCACGGACTGCACGGTAAAGGTTGCAGTGCAATGAGCCTTGCCGCCATCCGGGTCTTCCACGCGGAAGGTAATTTCTTCAGAACCATTCCAGTACTTGTCCGGAATAGCGATCTTAGCCATGCGAGAGCCATCGACCGTCACCTTCAGCTTCGGAGTGTAGCCCTTCGGAGCACCCTTGGCCGGCTTCACGTCAAAGTTCCAAGTGAGCTGATCCTGCTTGTGGTCAGCATCCTTAACGATGTCGTTCAGGTTGATGATAGCGAATTCACGCTTTTCAGGAATGCTCTGATCCTTGATCGGCTTCACGAATTCAGGAATATCGTTGACGGATTCAACATTGAAGGTCACCGTACGCTTGTCAGAGGCGCCTTCCGGGTCAGTGACCGTGAAGGTAATCTTTTCAGTACCGTTCCAGTACTTGTTCGGAGTCGTAATGGTTGCAACATGCTTCGGGTCGATCACGACCTTCAGGTCCTTGTTACCAGAAACAGTCCACTTGAGCTTGGAGTTGTCGTGGTCTTCGTCGCTCACAAACTTGTCAAGTTCGATAGGCTTGAATTCGCCCTTTTCCTTGATGGTCTGGTTTGCAATATCCTTCATGACCGGAGCGTCGTTGATGGACTTCACCGTGAACACGGCGTCAGACTTGGCGGAAGCGCCTTCCGGGTCGGTTACTGTGAAGGTCACCTTTTCAGAACCGTTCCAGTTCTTGGCAGGCATCTTGATGGTAGCAACGCCGCCGGCAATATCAATCTTGAGCTGCTTGTTGCCAGAGACGGTCCACTTGAGCTGTTCGAACTTGTGGTCCGGATCAGAAGCGTAGTCCGTGAGCTTGATAGAAGCAAATTCGTGCTTTTCTTCAATCATCTGGTCAGGAATCTTCTTCAGGGTCGGCACGTCGTTTACAGACTGCACCGTGAAGAGAGCCTTAGAGGTAGCCTTGGCGCCTTCAGGGTCAGTGACCGTGAAGGTGATTTCGTCAGCACCGTTCCAGTACTTGTTCGGAATCTTGATGTTGGCCACATGCTGGGCATCGATTTCAACCGTGAGGCCAGCGTTCTTGCCGTTGGCAGACTTCACGTCAACTGTGAACTGAAGGTCAGAAAGCTTGTTATCGAGGTCGCGAACCATTTCGCTAAGCTTGACCGGCTTGAACTGTTCCTTTTCCTTGATGGTCTGCGGAGCAACCTGCTTCGTGAATTCCGGAACGTCGTTCACGGATTCAACAGTGTAAGCAACAGAGCGTTCGTCAGTAGCACCTTCAGGGTCAGTTACCTTGATGGTGAGAGTTTCAGAACCGTTCCACTGCGGGCTAGGCGGAGTCACCTTCAGCACGCGGCCTTCGAGGGACACCTTGAGTTCGCGATTGCCCGTAACAGTCCACTTGAGTTTGTCCTTAGAGTGGTCAAGGTCGTCGACATACTTGTCGAGTTCGACCGGCTTGAAGGACCCCTTTTCCTTGATGGTCTGTTCAGCAATATCCTTCATGGCCGGCGGGTCGTTGATAGACTTGATAGCGAGCTTGAACGAAGTAGAAGCCTTGCCGCCTTCGGGGTCGGTAGCAGTCAGGGTAATGGTTTCGGAACCGTTCCAGAGTTCGGACGGAGTCTTGAAAGAAATTTCGCGAGTCTTATTATTCAGGTTAACCTTGATGTCCTTGTTACCTGCGATGTCGATCTTCAACTGGGAGAGATCGTGGTCGGCATCGGAGAGATAGTCATCAAGCATGACAGAAGAGAATTCATTCTTTTCTTCGATAGTCTGGTCCGGAATCTTCTTGAACACAGGAATATCGTTAATGGACTTGACAGTAAATGTCACCTGCTGCTTGGCAGAAGCACCTTCCGGGTCAGTCACGGTGAAGGTTGCCACAGCGGTACCGTTCCAGCTCGGGTCCGGAATTTCGATAGAAGCAACATGGTCGTCACCGATGTTTACAGACAAAGTACCGGACTGCGGTTCCTTGCCCTGGTGCTTCACGTCAGCTTCCCAAGAAAGTTCGGAATTCTTGTGGTCAGCATCCTTCACGTATTCATCGAGCTTGATCTTAGCAAAGGTCTTCTTTTCGTCGATGGTCTGGTTCGGGATCTGCTTCACGAGCTGCGGCACATCGTTCACGGAGTTCACCGTGAAGCTGTTTTCGGATTCAGCGCAAGCGCCGGCCGGGTCGCAGACCTTGAACTTGATAGATTCAGAGCCGTTCCACATCTTGGACGGAATCTTGATGGTGGCAGTCTTGCCGGCGATATTGACGGCGAGATCCTTGTTGCCAGAAACTGTCCACTTAAGTTGTTCGAAAGGATGGTCGGGATCCTTGACCAGCTTGTCCAGTTCAATCGGCTTGAATTCCTGCTTTTCTTCGATGGTCTGGTCCTGGATTTCCTTAATGAATTCAGGAGCGTCGTTTACGGACTTGACCGTGAACTTGGCAGTAGCCTTGGCAGATGCACCGGCAGGGTCAGTTGCCGTAAAGGTCACGGTTTCAGTGCCGTTCCAGAATTCATTCGGGATCTTGATATTGGCAGAACCGTACTTGTCGATATCGAACTTGAGGTCCTTGTTGCCCGAAATAGTCCACTTGAGCTTCATGACATCGTCATCGACGTCGGTCACGTAGTCAGAGAGGCTAATGGATTCGAATTCGTTCTTTTCTTCGATGGTCTGGTCAGGAATCTTCTTGATAACCGGAGCGTCGTTAATCGGCTTGACCACGAAGTTTGCGGTCGTAGAAGCGCTAGCGTATTCGCCGTCAGTAGCCGTAAACTTGATCTTTGCGGAGCCGTACCAGTTCTGGTCCGGGATAATCACGGAGGCGACGCGGTTCGGATCGATTTCCACATTCAGGTCGCCGTCAGCTTGATCCTTGCCCACCGGTTGGATGTCGAATTCCCACAAAATCTGGTTCTTCGGGTGGTCCGGGTCACTTACGAAATCATCGAGCTTGATCTTGGTGAAGGTCTTACCTTCGTCGATGGTCTGGTCCGCAATCTGCTTGACTTCGGGCGGATTGTTCACGGATTCAACGTTGAAGTTCACCGTTTCAGAACCGACGGCACCCTTGGAGTCCGTGGCCATGAAGGTAATGTCTTCGGAACCGTTCCAATACTTGCTCGGAATTTCAATCGTCGCAACACGTTCGGGAGAAATGGAAACCTTGAGTTGCTTGTTGCCAGAGACAGACCATTTCAACTTATCGGCTTTGTCATGATCGTCAGAGACATACTTGTCCAACTTAATCGGGGCAAATTTACCACCTTCGTTAATCGATTCCCCCGGAATCCCCATAACAGAAGGAGCACTATTTTCTTCCTGTGCAATACCTATAGAAGCCAAAATACTGACTGACGCCAATAGGGCTGCTACAGACCAATTTTTTCGTTTCATTTATGATCTCCCATAAATTTCTTCTTCCAATTACACCTTTTGCTTTCACAAAAAACGTACCGCCCCCGCTAGTCCGAGCGCGATTTTACGAGGTCAAATATAACGTTTTTATACGTGATAAAACGCACATTTTCAAAAAAAAACGCTAAAAAGTAAATTTTGAATAACCATTAAATTGCCTTTTTTTGAGCAAATTTAAGGGTTTATGCTTCGTAACTCATTGATACTCAACGACTTACGAAAAGCCCCCTCGAAAAAAACATCGAACGGGCCGAAAAAACTTTTTTTCGCAGTTTATACGAATTTTCACGATTTTACAAAGAATTTACATTCAAACGGAACAAAAAGTTCCGAAAGCGTTCATTTTCACCCCTTTGTCGGCTGACAGTGTATTACTAAAAAAGTATTTTTGCACAAACAACAAACAAAAACAGGTAAAACAATGAAATTCGTATTCCTTTGCGACGCCAATTACCTCAAGGGTGACATGGTCAACTTCGTGAACAACTTCCCCACCAACCACGAACTGGTGACCATGACTAGCGACGAACTGCTCCAGACCAAGTCCATTTTCGAAGGCACGTTTGCCGTGCTCGCCGAACGCACCACTTGGCAGAAGAACTTCAGCCTGTTCCGCTACTTTGGCCTGCTTCCGCTTTTGGAAGTGCTCCCGCTGGGCATCGTGAGCCGTTCTCGCCGTAGCGAACCGCTGAAGGGCCGCACCCAGAACCGCAATCAGGAAATCTACTTCAACCCGAGCGCCTCTGCCGAAGAACTCTATCTTCAGGTCGACAAGTTCGTGGCGGCTCCGCCTGCAGGTTTCACCTACCCGCGTGGCACTCAGAAGGCCTAATTAGGGGACAATGCAGCACAAGGTCTTAAATGACCTGTACAGGCAGGGCGGAATCACCTTTTTTGCTTTTCCGGGCGAAAACGAGATTCCGCTTGAACCCTTGCAGAACCTTGCGCTGGCGCTAAACGCCGGCGCTCGTTTTTTGGTTATTGACTTTTCAGGAAAAAATAGCCTGAAAGGTAATGCGCCTATTTCGGCAAGCGACTTGATCGAAAAGAGACTTCCGCAAGAATCTCTCAACGAACTCAGCTCCGATACAAACAGCTGGACGATTACCGGAACCAGGTGCTTTCCGCAAGACGATGACCAATTCAGGTGCCTGTACCACAACCTGCAACAAATCAAGAAGTCGATTGCGCAAATCGTAGCCATTCTGCCGTTAGAAATTAGCGACCAGGAAGCGTATTACGCAAAGCTCGTTTCAAGGCTCATCGTTATTGGCGGCGAAAGCGCACACGAAGCGTCTGCCTACTTGGAAGACCTTCCCCACTTCAACAAGTCGAATCTGCTTTGGCTGTTCCCGCAAAAGCCCGACAAGAAGAAATTCTACCATGCCTACAGGGCCGTGCGCAGGAGCCATTCTTTCTACAAAGAAATCCGCCAATGCGACTGGAAAAAAGATTCTGAAAAATTCGCAAAAATTATCGAGTACTTGCACAAGTTCTCGATTCTGGAAAAGAACCCTCTGGACGGTTCTTCGAAAGTATTCAGGACAATGTTCCCGCTGCTGCTTCTGTTCGCGATTGCGCTCCCGTTCTTCTTTGTGACTAAAACAGAACCAGGCATTTCGAACACTCGCGACCGCATTCACGAACGCGACAAGCTTTCGATTGCGCCGTCGTTTGAATACACCTTTGACGGCAAAGAAAACATGCAGCGCATTTCGCGCTACGCTATCGGTCGATTCAACGCCTTGATTACAAATGACAAGATGGTGCAGCAGTATGTCAAGGTTACACTTGAAGAAAACGGCTACCCCAAAAATTCCTGGGAAAACAACAGCAAGAATATTCCGCCTGCAGGAACCGTCATCAAGTTCTCGCGTCCAGATTTCTTCGAAAAATCCGCATCGGATTCTATTGGCGCCGCCTGGAAATACTGGACATCGATTGTATCGGATAGCGTCGCCTACCTGACAGAATTTTACCACGCCCAAGGCTCCTCATCATTTAGGCAACATAACGGCATCGACGTGGCCAGCCGACAGGGCGCCCGCATACTCGCCCCGTTCGCAGCAAAAGCATGGACAGCACGCGACGAACGCGGCGGTATCGTGATTGGACTTGTTCGCAAAAAAGATGTCGTTATCTTTATGCATTGCGATCAGTTGCTATACCTTGATGGACAAGAAGTTATGGCAGGAGACCCCATTGCAACAGTCGGTCTCACGGGACACACCACCGGCCCGCACGCCCACATCGTTACTGGGCTCATCGACAGAAACGGTGACAAGCGAATCGGCAACGTTAGATACAAAGTAATCGATCCGATTAAGTGGTTCTACATGTTCAAGCCGACAGCCGATGCAGTAAGAAGCAGGCAATAAACTCGCGTTGTAAAACAGACAACATTGTCACAAAAGTGACCGCGGTCACAACGCGATCTAAAAAGTGTTCTCTAAGCGTTTTTTTAGCCCCGATGTAAGCGAATTGTTACATATTGGGGGTCGCCAAAACACCCCGTTTTAAATAACTTTTATTCTGGAATTAGGGATAAGGTTCAAACAAAGAAAAAAGGAATAAAAAATGAAATTACGTGTGTTGGCTCTTGCAACCATGACCGCCGCCCTCCTTACCGGATGCTCCGGTGTCGTTAAACCCACTGTAGAAGTCGCCAATCACGATTCCGACCACAACATCCCCGCCATTGATGAAATGATCGTCGCTTACAAGACAGACTACATCAACAAGTGCTACCTTCCGGTCGCCAAGAAGGACCCTCCTGAAAACCAGTGCCAGTCCGAACTCTTCCAGATGCTGGAACGCAGCTACCACCTGGACTACAACCAGAACCACGTTGCAATGGCCTCTAACAAGTTGCTGTTCAAGGACATAGACGCCAAGATCATCGAAATGTCCCGCAACGATCCTGAAGTTCGCAACGCCATTCGCGCCGGAGCATTCACCAGCACAAGCGAAATGCTCAGCTACTACCACGAAAAGTATCAGTTTGACACTCAGGTCGAACAGTACTAATTTTGAAATAGATTTTCATTTTTTTTTCGATAACGTGAAAAAAGTCCTGCGGAATTCTCCGCAGGACTTTTGCATGGTTTGTTGAACGAGAATCTATTTGGAAAGGTACTTGTTGAACACCTTTAGGAGTTCCGGATACCACTGGCCAGCGCCCTTGTCGTAGGCTTCAAAGCCGCCTACACCAGCAAATCCCCAGTACTGCCAAGACATACCGTACTTTTCGGCAGCACCAATGACTTCGTCTGTCCACTTGGCACGGTTTTCTTCAGACACGCTGCTTCCGCCGTTGGTCGAAGAGACGCCGAATTCACCCATGTTCATCGGAACGCTACCACCATTGATATCGGGGAATGTCTGCGCAATGTCTTCGGCATAGCTCTTGAAGTCATTGTCAATCGTCGCAGCCGAGAACGAAGCCTTGTCATTGGCATCGTAACCATGGCCCTGGTGGGTAAAGGTATAAGGCTCGTAATAATGTCCCGACACAATGATATTTCCGTCTTCAGGGAGTTTCAGTCTCGGAATCTGAGCAAACTTGGCGTACCCACCGGCCTCGAACATAATGGTTTTACCCGGAGCATTCTTACGGATTACTTCGTAGGCAGAAGTCATCAAATCATTTATCTGGTCCACTGTAATTTCGTGAGGTTCATTCAAAATTTCAAGGACAACTTCATCGTCTCCGTATTTATCCAATTCCTTAGCGACCTGAGCCCACATGCCCACGAATCTTTCCTTTTCGCTGGTGCTATACTTCGAAGAGATTCCATGGTGATGGAAGTCCACAATCACGACCATTCCCTGAGCCAGAGCGAGTTCAATGTCGGCCTTCACGCCTGCAAGCCTGCTGCTGCTCACGTTGCTGCCGGAGGCGTCATTATCCCAGCGAACCGGGAGACGAATCGAATTGAAGCCAGCGTCTTTTGCAATCTTGAACCAACCGTCTTGAATACAGTTGCCCCAGCCACAGTCGTCTGTTCCCTGGGAATCCCAAGAATTACCAAAATTGATACCGCGACCAAGGCGCTTGTTCATGGCACGGCCCTTCGAGTAATCCACAGGCTTATTCTTGGTCTTTTGCCAGAAATTCGAGGTGCAGATGAAATAATCCGATTCCAACTGCGCAATGTTTCCCTGCTTGGAAGCATCGCATGCACCCTTCGCTTCGGCAACCTTCAAATTGAGAAGATCATCATCGGATGCGGCCCTCCAAGCCGATTTTCTGCACACGAAATACTGTCCTTCGGAATTGGCTTTCATTGAACCTTCGCCAGCGCTAGTGCATTCTCCAAAAAGAGCCGTCGCAGTCAAGTTTGCAATCGCCGCTTCTGTCGCGACAGACCACATGGTATCTTGGCAAATAAACTGGAACGAGGCATTTGCACTTGCCGCATTTGCATTGGGCTTAACCTGGTTCTGGTTACTCTTTCCGCAAGAGCCAAGACCATATTGAGCAGCCCAAAAACGGTCTACCCAGACATTGTAATATTCAATATCGACATCGCCATTCTTTTCAGAAAGGACCGAGTTCGCATACGACACATTAATGGAATAGGCAATATCGCCCAAAGTCGCCTTCAACGAAGGATCGTCCCAGGTACCATCCGTAGCAATGTCTGCGGCAACGGCAGCCAAAGAGGCGTCAATTTCGTCTGCGGTGCGATCCATCAGGAAAATGGTCGAGGTAGCCAGCAGGTTGGCAGCAGCTTGAGTGTGGTCATAAAGCGAGATGTCTTCGAACAAGGTCGAATCTTGCTTTAAGCCAAGGGCCGCAAGCACTTCTTTTTCGGCGCGGGTCTTGGCCGCCGTAAAGCTGAGCCCCATTTCTGAGACCAAGTACTGCACGCGGTCATATTCCAGACGCGTCAAAATGTTCACATTGAGCTTGGTACGTTCGCGAAGGTCCGACAGGGCCTTGATACCAGAAGTTGTAACGGATTCGTCCTGAGTGTAATTCAGGTATTTGCCCTTGACTTCGACACTTGCCACGGCAGAGCCGATATCGCCGGACACCTTGTAGGCGCCCAAATTGGAAGAGACCGTCGCACTCAAGGGAGAGCCCGACAAGGTCATCGTCTTGACATCAACGGCGCTCAAGGAAACCGTAGCCCCTTCAGCAAAAAGGCCGAGTTCAGCAACACCAGAAACATTGACTGTGAGGGTCGTCACAGAAGCGGTACCATCGTCCTTCAAATCTTCTTCGGTAATCGGCTGGTCGGCAATACCGCCGGAAACGCCCGGATTAGACAAGCCGTCATCAGGCAAAACCGGGATTGCTTCTTCCGCATTATTAGAGCCGGAAGAGCCGTCATCGGAACACGATGCCAGCATGATTAAAGCCGTTGCAGACGCCAGAAGGCGAAATCCTAATAATTTCCTATTCATATCCAACCTCATATAATCGACACACTTCCCTATTTTGAAAAATAGATTGCAAGATCCTCTCCAGGTACCCCCTAGAGAGCAATAAGTGTTTACAGCAGTATCCCCTTTCCTTGCCGATTTTACTATATTTACGCCGCAATTAATCAGCCTTGGAGAACAAATCGAAAAGGCATAAAAAAGAGACAAAATCATGGGAAAATCACTCTATCAGAAGATTTTTGAAAGCCACACGGTAGCAAAGCTCCCGAGCGGCCAGTGCCAGCTCTTTATCGGGCTCCACCTCTGCCACGAAGTCACGAGCCCGCAGGCTTTTGCGCAGCTCCGCGAAGAAGGCCAGAAGGTGCTGTTCCCGGAACGCACTTTCGCCACGGTGGACCACATCATTCCGACCACGTTCCCGGAACGCAACCGCCCGCTCAAGGACGGCATTTCCGAAGAGATGTTCTCCCATATCGAAAACAACACCAAGAACAACGGCATCAAGTTCTTTGGCCCCGCTACCGCCGAACAGGGCGTTATCCACATCGTGGGCCCGGAAGAAGGCGTGACCCAGCCGGGCATGACCGTCGCTTGCGGTGACTCTCACACGGCAACGCACGGTGCCTTCGGTGCTATCGCATTCGGCATCGGCACCAGCCAGGTGGCAGACGTTCTCGCTACTCAGACGCTCGCCATGAGCCCGCTCAAGACTCGCCGCATCAAGTTCACCGGCAAGCTGAAGCCGGGTGTGACCGCCAAGGACGTAGCACTTGCCTACATCGCAAAGCTCGGCGTGAACGGTGGCGTTGGCTACGCTTACGAATTTGCCGGTCCGGTCATCGAAGAAATGGGCATGGAAGGCCGTATGACGGTCTGCAACATGGCTATCGAAGGCGGCGCCCGCGTCGGTTACTGCAACCCCGACGAAAAGACTTTCGAATACCTCAAGGGCCGTCCGTACGCCCCGAAGGCTGACAAGTGGGACGAAGCCGTTGCTTACTGGAAGTCTGTGGCTACCGACGCCGACGCCCAGTTTGACGACGAAGTCGAAATCAACTGCGACAACCTCGAACCGATGGTCACCTGGGGTATCACTCCGGCCCAGGCCATCCCGCTCAACGGCAACATGCCGAAGATTAGCGAATTCGAAGGCAGCGAAAAGAAGGTCATCTCCGAAGCCTACGAATACATGGGCTGGGAAGAAGGTTCCAAGATGATTGGCCGCCCCATCGACATCGCGTTCGTGGGTAGCTGCACCAACGGCCGCCTCAGCGACTTGCAGGCCGCCGCCGAAATCATCAAGGGCCACAAGGTCGCCCCGACCGTGAAGATGTGGGTCGTTCCTGGTTCCATGAAGATCAAGGTGGAAGCCGAAGCACTCGGTCTCGACAAGATCTTTAAGGAAGCCGGTGCCGAATGGCGCGAAGCGGGCTGCTCGCTCTGCCTCGCCATGAACCCGGACAAGCTCAAGGGCCGCCAGGTGAGCGCAAGCTCCAGCAACCGTAACTTCAAGGGCCGTCAGGGCAGCCCCTCGGGCCGCACCATCCTCATGAGCCCCGCCATGGTGGCCGCCGCCGCCATCGAAGGCTGTGTCACCGACGTCCGCAAGTACATCAAGTAACGCTAAGGAGATTTAAAAAATGAATTCTATCGACATTGTTAAAGGTTCCGGCGTTCCTGTACGCGGCAACGACATCGACACTGACCGTATCATCCCGGCACGCTTCCTCAAGTGCGTCACGTTCGAAGGCCTCGGCGACAACGCCTTTGCCGACGATATCGCTGGCCTCGCCGCTCAGGGCAAGGTCCACCCCTTCCGCGATCCGGCCTACAAGAACGGCTCCATCCTCGTCTCGAACCAGAACTTCGGTTGCGGTTCCAGCCGCGAACACGCCCCGCAGGCCCTGAAGCGCTGGGGCATCCGCGCCATCATCGCCGAAAGCTACTCCGAAATCTTCTTCGGTAACTGCGTGGCCATTGGCGTTCCCTGCTACAAGGTAAGCCACGAAGTGGCTGACAAGATTCTCGCCTGGATCGAAGCCCACCCGAGCGAAGAACTCGTGACGAGCACCGAAAGCCGTACGCTCAAGATGGGTGACGAAACCATCGAGCTCACGCTTGCCGACGGCCCCCGCGGCCAGTTCCTCGACGGCTCCTGGCACGCACGCTCCGCCCTCATGGCCAACGCCGACAAGGTGCAGGAACTAGCCAAGAAGCTGCCGTATATGCAGTTTCTGAAGTGACACGCAGTGTCATCCTGAGCTAAACGAAACTTAGAACTTTAGTTCTCTAGTTGAGTTATGCCCTTTGGGTAGAAGCAACGCAAGTTGCGTAGTCGAAGGATCTAGTCACTTTTGAAGAGCGTCCAGGTTAAAGCCTGGGCGTTTTTTATATTTATAATAAAAGTTTTGACGGAATCTATATAAATGAAAATCAAATTTATCGCATTGATTATTACAACACTAATACTAACTTGCTGTGCACAAAATTATGCAAGTAAGGAAGGGGCAATCAGCCTATATCGAGAAAAAGAACTTCTAGATGTACACTGTTACTTGCAAACTAACGATTCTGTTTACATTTTAAAATCAACGGATTCATCATCTCTCCTGTATCAAAAAAAATATGAAAACGGTTCAAGATGCCAAGGGTGGATTTCAAACTCAAAGCTAGATTCTGTATCGCTTACAATCGTAGAGCATAAGTTTTTTTGGTTTTAGGGCGGAGCCCTAGGCGAAGGGTAGCCTTCTCCTTTTCAAAAACGTCCAGGTTCAAAGCCTGGGCGTTTTTTTTTGCGAGAAATAGTATTTTTTGGGAATTTTCGCAGCCATGTTTCAATTTACAATAAAAAAGTTGTATTTTATTGAAATTCTATAATATATTTATTATATTATCTAAGAATATTATAACAAATAGGTTATTTTATGAACCAAAGGCTGATTTTGCTCAGGGCTCTTGCCCATAAGACGGGAAACCTTGCCCAGCTTCGCGACGCCCAACCTCCCAAGCAGGGGTGGATTTCCGCCGTTCGTCGGGCTCTCGGAATGACCGCAAAGCAACTTGCGGAACGCGTCGGGCTTTCTCAGCCGCGCATCGCCAAGATGGAACTCAACGAAAACAACCTCAAGATTTCGACCATGAAAAAAATCGCGGAAGGCCTTGACTGCGATTTCGTTTACGGTTTTATCCCCAAGAGCAGCCTGCAGGAGACGATTAAACGACAGGCCCGTAAAAAAGCCGAAGCAATCCTGTCGAGCGTCAACACGAACATGGCATTGGAAAATCAACTTGCCGACGATCCGCATATCCTGACGGACATGGCCGATGAGATGATAGCCAAGAACATAAGGCGCATTTGGGATAAGTAAAAATTTCCCCCATTCGTCATTTTGTCATTTTATGACATGCCCATAATTTATATTTTGGGTATGGCCGATATATTTACATCAGACGACAATTCTACGCCCCTTACGCCAGAAGAACGCGAAGGGTTAAAGCCCAAGTGGATAACACTTAGGCGCGAACTCAACGACTTCGAAACGCGCAATATTTTGGATGCTGAAATGTGGCTCGCAACTCACAAGCAACGAGATGTTCTGAACGATACATTCCTTATGAAATTGCACAAACGGATGTTCGGTCAAGTGTGGAAATGGGCCGGTGAATACCGAACGACGGAAAGAAACATTGGGGTCGCGCCATACCAAATTCCCGTCAAATTGAAGACGTTGTTCGATGATGTGAAATTCTGGATGGAGAACCATACATTCCCCAACTTGGAAATAGCCGTCCGGCTTCACCACAGGCTTGTTTTAATCCACCCGTTCCCTAACGGCAATGGTAGAATTTCGCGACTGATGGCGGACCTGCTTATGCAGCAACTTGGCGAGCCGCGGCTCTACTGGGGTGATGCCAGCTTGAACGACATTACGGATTTACGGAAGAAGTATATTGACGCGCTTCATGCCACCGATTCCGGGGATTATACAGAACTGATTAAGTTCGTGACAACATAAAAGCTGCTTGCGAATCCGCATAAATAAAGGTATATTCAGAAAGTAAGTCTTGTAAAGGAGGCATTTGATGAACAATCTAAAGGCCAAACACATACTTGGTTGGATGCTTTTTTGCATGATTATACCAATCATTCCTGTAGTAAGTTATTTTGTATTTTTAGATCACGTGGACATGAGAGACGGAGGCCTAATATTAATCTTTCCTGGACTTGCTGTACTGCTTGCCATCCCTTTGAGTCTGCTGAATTTATTCCTTTTCAAGAAAAATCTAAGCACCGGTGCAGCAAGGCGGATAGCCTCCACCCCCCTTGGGCTCAGCATTGCTTGCTCAGGGACACTCTTCGTTATAATGATTCTATTTATTTTGGGAAGCAATTCCGGTGCCACCTTCATGCCGGTATTCATCACCGCCATTTATCATGTTATTGCATTCAAGGCGATTTTCTGGTTCAGGAGTAAGATTGAACAGTGCGCATCAACCGACTCCTGATTTCAACCCATGCTCACCTCACCTATCGACAACATTCTCGTAGAAAAGGCGAAGCGCCAAATGCACCTGCGCAACGGCGAGAACGTTGTCAAGACGTACAGAATTTCTTTGGGCAAGAATCCGATCGGAGCGAAGGTCAAATCCGGTGACAACAAGACATCCGAAGGCGACTACACCATCGTGCTTCACAACCCCAAGAGCAGATTTCATTTATCGCTCCGAATTTCGTACCCGAACGCAGAGCAAATCAAGGCCGCGAAAGAAGGTAACTACGAGCCCGGTGGCGACATCATGATCCACGGCTACCCGAACAAGGTTCCTACGTTTCTCTTTAAGTTCTGGCACAGGTGGAAGGACTGGACTGCCGGTTGTATCGCCGTCACCAACGACGAAATTGAAGAAATCTACGACGCCGTCAAGGACGGCACTCCAATAACCATCAAGCCTTAGCGCATATACTTCGACTTATACCCGTGATTTTCTGAAGGACGCAAATCATTGGGATACATCACGTCGGTGTAGATGTCTTCTTGCAGCTGTTTCACGAGCTTGTACACTTCCGCGTAATTGGCGATACTGTCAATGGAAATGCCCGCGTTGGCAGAAGTCCTACGCCCGTTCATCGTGGCAGGATTCGCCTGCGCAGAGGTCGTAATGATGTCGCCCACGCCAAACCACTGGTCGAAAACGCCGCGATGCAAATCCACATGCGATAGTTCCGCGAAAGGCTTTGACTTATAAGTCCTCGCAAAGATACCGCCGGACGCATAGATTCCCTTGTCAGTAACGATATAGGCCGTATTGCGGTACCGCCTGAACGAGAGCAGCGCCCCGCCCAAGTAAAGCCAAACCGGCATCATGTGCAGCGCCATGAACGGGATGATAAAGAAAGCAGCCTTGTCCGCTTGGTCAGACGAAAACGCAGCCCCAATAAAAAACATGTCAAAAACGCCCCACAAAGCTGCAAACGGAAGCAACGGATTGAAGATACATTCGAAAATGAAACACCTTTTGTCCGGCTTACCGGCATAAAGGATCTTTTCCCCCTTCCCTATCAAAAGCGTCAGTTCGTTGTCCATAAGTCACACCTCTTGAAAAATGGATAAACATTCCCCTATTAATATAAACAAATAAGAACGCTTTACTCATTTTTATTTAACTGACCCAAGCATTTTGTTCCATTTTTAATTATTTTCTTTAAAAAGTCCGCTCTATAAAGGACATGTAAAAAAGGATCTTTCTCTATGCGTTTCTGCGTACCCACGGATATCTACGTTGAAAAAAATTGCGTGAAGAACCACGCACAAAACTTGCTTGCGGTTGGAAAGCGCGCGTTCATTATGACGGGACATTCCTCTGCTAAGAAGAATGGTTCCTTGAACGATGTTACAGCCGTTCTGGATGCAGGTCACGTGCCGTACCAGATTTTTGATCAGGTCGAAGAAAATCCGTCTACCGACACTGTGGGGAACGCCGCGAAACAAGCTAGCGAATTCGGGGCCGATTACATTATCGGTATCGGGGGCGGTTCCGCCATCGATGCAGCCAAAGCAGTCGCTTTGCTCCTTGCGAACCCGAATATACTCGCAGACAACTTGCACAAGGCACCCGAAAAACCACTCGGCCATGTGCCTGTCGTTGCCGTACCGACTACTTGCGGAACGGGTTCCGAGGCAACGCCAGTCTCCATCATCACGAACCACAAAATTCACTTGAAGAAGAGCATTCCGCACCGCATTTTCCCGACACTCGCGCTTGTCGACGGCAAATACCTTGCCTCGGCCAAGAAGACACTGATAATCAATACCGCGGTCGATGCCCTCGCCCACATGGTCGAAAGCATATTGAATGTCTATTCCAACGCGTTCAACCATATGTGTCCGGAATACGGCCTCAAACTTTGGGGAGAATTCAAGGAAGCGCTCCTTTCCGACTCCCCCGTCGACGAAAGCCTTTACGAAAAGCTCATACTCACCTCGACTATCGCGGGTATGTCCATCGCGCACACAAGTACTTCCGTACCGCACGGCATGAGCTATGATCTCACGCTGCATCAAGGTGTACCCCACGGCCCTGCCGTCGGCTACTTCCTCGCCGGCTATGTAAAAGTCTGCGAAAAAAAGGTTCCCGAAGACGTCAAGCGAATCTTGGACCTCCTGGGCCTCAAAAGCACCGCCGATTTCACCGCAATGCTTGAGAAGCTCATCGGCAAATGCAAGGTTTCTCGCGAAATGCGCGACCAGTTTGCCGCCGCCATGAAGGTGAATCGCTCCAAGCTAGACCTTGTGCCCGGCGGAATCACCCCCGAAGAAGTCGACTATATTTACGAGAAGTCCCTAGTCGTAGAATAGTTTTTACGGAAAATGTCGCACCGACAAAAACCGTAAATTCAAAATAAAGAAAGAAAAAATTATTTCAATTAAAAGTTAGACACGGGTATAAATTTTTCTAAATTTGCCGCCCGTGATTAAAAATTTGATTCTGTCTATTTACTCTGGCCTTTGCATCGGCCTTGGCGGCACCGTCTACCTTTCTTGCGACAACAAGGTTCTAGGTTCGTTCCTTTTCGGCCTCGGGCTTTTTACCATCTTGAATTTCGGTTTTAACCTTTTCACTGGCAAGGTCGGCTATTTCGTCAAGAACAAGCCCTGCTATTGGGGGTTCCTCGGGATCGTCTGGCTCGGTAACTTTATCGGGACTTTCCTTTTTGCAAGAATGATTGCGCTCACGCGCTACGGAGCAGCCCTGCAGGCCAAGGCTAGCGCCCTCTGCCTCGTCAAAGACGGCGACAGCATTGCAAGCCTCCTCATACTGGGCATTTTCTGCGGCATGCTCATGTTCATTGCTGCCGACGGTTTCAAGAGCATCGAAAACCAGATCGGAAAAGTCGTCGTCGTTTTTCTCCCGGTCATGGTCTTTATCTTGAGCGGATTCGAACACTGCATCGCAGACATGTTCTATTTCTCGCTCGCCGGGGATTTTTCCTCTCTGATGCTTAAATCCCTGCTTGTAATTACCGTGGGAAACTCCATTGGCGGCGGACTTATTCCGCTGGCAAGACGGTAATTTGACATTTTATCCAAATTTTCTATTACAAAAGATAGACAACGTTCTTTTTTGAATATATATTATAAACGAGTGTTTATACTGGTTCGTCCTGAGCCAGAAATAAGGAGAACAAGATGTCTATCAGGAAGTACAAGCGCAAGCTCGCTTTATGCGTTGCCGCATTGTTTTGGGCTGGGTGCGACAGCGATTCCAGCAGCGCTACCGAAGCCATTCCAGAGAATCCCGGCGAGATTACTCCTCTCCCCAGCAGTTCCGAGGATACCGCCCCCAGCAGTTCTTCCGAAGTGGAAGCACCGACATCGAGTGAATCTTCTGACGAAATTTCCAGCAGCACTGAAGCAGTCCCCGAATCGTCTAGCGAAGCGGTATCGCCCAGCGAGACTGAATCGTCATCTAGCGAGACAGAATCGTCGTCTAGCGTGAACAGCGAATACCCCTACACGCTAAGCACATTCCCGAATGTCCACTGCAAGGATTCAAGCTATTTCCATAAATCGTGGTGCCCTTCAAGTAAGCCCTCTTTAAAACAATCCATTGCAGATATGGAAGCTGATATGCCTTTATACGGCATTGTCCAGCCAGTCTGCCAAGACTACGACAGAACTGAACATGTCTACACATGCGATAACGGTTGCAAGTATCAACCAGGAGCATTCAATCTGCTGGAAGGCGACACGATTTTTCAACAGGAATATTCCAATATCGACAAGAAGTATATTCCCATTCAGAAAAAGATCGCACAAGACAGCGCTCAAGCCGAGGCCAGCACCTCTTACCCGTACATGCTCGCTAGCGACACCACCGTCCATTGCAAAACCATGTACAAGACCAAAATCGCAAAAACGGTTCCTTCAAGTTCGTGCGACACCTACTCCGAAGGATACTATTTTAGATGTAAAGACGGCAACAATTACGAATGGGAAGAGATGCTCCGAGACGAGAACGGACTTATCGAACGTGAAAACCCGGATGAATAAACCGGCCCGCTCACAAATCTTTGACAAACTAACAATCTGATACTACCTTACAAACTATGCGTAAAAAAACATACTCTCTCATGGCTTTATCGCTCGGCCTGATTCTTGCCGCCTGTGCAGGAACAAAAATTGAGCGTAATTCGCTCCCCGGCCTCGATATCAACGGCAAAAAACTTTGGATTCTTGTCGACGACCAGAAGGCATACACGGGCTACACCACCAAGCTCGATTCCCTTTGGAAGGCATACGGCGACAAGAACAATCTTGAAATCGAATACCGCAAGAACGAAGCTCTGGCCCTGGAACCGGTCAGTCCCAAGGCTCTCATGCAGGAATGCAAGGATTCCTACCTGATGCATACAGCCGTGTCCGGCAAATCCCAAACCACCCAGTACGACGCCTCGACCGGCATGATCGTGGGCGGTTCCAGCGAAGTCGAATACACTTCTGTCATGTACGACTGCAACAATGGTAAAGTCGTCTGGAAAGCTATCCTGAAAACGACCGGAATGGAACTTTGGGCCCAGAGCGAACTGGTCAAGGGAATCATCAAAGACTTTCATGAAAATTCAATCTTAAAAGAGGAGAAATAATGAAAAAATTAGTGTTACTCGCATTTGCTGCGCTTTTGCTTTGCTCTTGCGCACCGGCTATCCAGAAAATGTCCAACTTTGACAAGGTTCACCCACTGCAGGGTAAAACAGTTGTCGTCGTTTCTGAATCCCACAAACAGGTAGCCGATTTCGCAAACCAGGTCGCCACCACCATGGCCGACTCCCTGAAGGTTCACGGCGTCGAAGCCAAGGCATTCGTACAGGACAAGAGTTCGCTTTCTCTGAGCGAAAATCCGGTTCTCGATTACGCCAAGGAACAGAACGCCGACTATCTGCTGGTCCAGAACTTTACCAAGGTGAACCTCTACAACGCCGCTCTTGACAGTTTTGAAGAAGAACTGGTGTTGTATTCCATTGAAGAAAAGAAGCCTGTATGGAAGGGTTCCGTGACTTGGAACAACCCCATGCCCTTGGGTAACGGTCCCGGCATCACTGCCGCACGCCAGGCTACCATGGAACTCTTGACGACCGACGGCTTCGTACCCGCCAAGCAGTAATTTCCTTGCACAAAATACCTATGAAAAAACCGCCGGTCCATCGACCAGCGGTTTTCTTTTACACTTGTATCGGAATTAGCCGAGACGGTTGTTGACCACGTCCCAGTCCACAATTTGCCACAGACCCTTGAGGTAGTCCGGACGACGGTTGCGGTAGTCGATGTAGTAGGCATGTTCCCACACGTCGAAGGTCAGCAACGGTTTGAGACCCTTAGTGAGCGGGTTCTGGGCGTTGCCTTCTTGCGTGATGACCAGCTTGCCCGAAGCATCGGCAGAGAGCCATACCCAGCCGGAACCAAAGAGGCCTGCGCCCTTCGCCTGGAATTCTTCCTGGAACTTTTCGAAGGAGCTAAAATCGCGAGCGATGGCGTCAGCAATCTTGCCCGTCGGAATGTTGCCTGCAGACGGAGCCTTGAACTGCATGAAATACATGTAATGGTTCAGGAACTGGCCTGCGTTATTGAACACGCCGCCTTCGGCCATTTTGACGATTTCTTCGACAGTCTTGCCTTCGAAAGCGCTACCCGGAAGGGCGGCGTTCAGGTTGTTGAGGTAAGTCTGCAGGTGCTTACCATAGTGAAATTCGATGGTTTCCTGGCTGAGAACCGGAGCCAAGTCCCCCGCTGCGTACGGGAGTGCCGGCATTTCAAATTTTCCGTTTGATTGTTGAATCATATTTTCCTCTTCTTTGATGGTTAAATGCTACTCTCGATAAATTCCTTGCGGAACGTGCCATTGCCGAGCAAAATGTCAATGGGCAACTTCTTGAATTCATATTCGTATGGCGGCTGTTTCCAGGCGAAATCCTTCGGATATTCGTTAAAGATGTACTGCAACAGCTTTACGGCCATATCAAAGCTGCGGAACTTGTCGCGGTCAAGCACATGAATCTGCGCACCGCCACAGATTTGGCCAGCCCCCTTGTGGAAGGTGGGCTGGAAGTAGTTTTCGCGGAAATACACGCCCGGAAGCTTGAGGTCGTTCATGTACTTGCAAAGCTTAACGGCATCGATAAACGGAGCGCCGAAAATTTCGAACGGACGCGTGGTGCCGCGGCCTTCGCTCACGTTGGTCGCTTCGAACAGGCACATACCCGGGTAAACGATAGCGGTATCGAGAGTCGGCATGTTCGGGCTCGGCAAAATCCACGGAAGTCCCGTCTGATCGTACCACATCTTTTTATCGTAACCTTCCATGCCGAGCACGTAGAGTTCGCACTTGGGGAAACGTTCTTCCTTGAACTGGACAGCAAGTTCGCCAATGGTCTTTGCATGACGCGTACGAATGCTGTGGAGTCCCACGAAACTCGTGTAGTTCAAATCCAGCACAGGGCCTTCTTCATCGACACAGTTGATGGGGTTCGGACGGTCCACCACAATCACGGGGATTCCGGTCTTTTCGCAGGCTTTCATACAAAGGAACAGAGTCCAGATAAACGTGTAATAACGAGCACCCACGTCTTGCAAGTCCACGAGCATCATGTCCACGTGGCTGAGCATTTCGGCAGTGGGTTCGCGGTGTTCGCCGTAAAGGCTATAAACGGGAATGCCCAGTTCGGGGTCGGTATAACCTTCCCATTCGATCATGTTGTCCTGGGTGTGTCCCTTGATGCCGTGCTGCGGACCAAAAAGGGCTGAAAGCTTAAACAGTTTGCCGTCGTATTCTTTGAGTAAATCGAGGGTATAGTGCAAATCCGGGAGAACCGATGCAGGATGCAAGACCGCGCCAAGGCGCTTGCCCTTGAGATTTGCGGGGAAAACTTTTTCAAAATGTGAAAGAGCTAGTGAAACCATTTTTTATTCGATGTTAGGAGTTAGGAATTAGTAACTGAAGTCAATATATAAATAAAAACTCCCTAACGCATTGCTTTACCCCCAAATTGACAAAGATTGTTTTCAAAACGAAGATTTTTCTAAAAATGGCACAAAGTGACAGACGGATTTTTTTATTTTTAGCCACAGACTAAAAAAGATAAAATAGGATTAATTATGGCTTATTTGAATAAAGTGATGCTTATCGGCAATATCGGCAAGGACCCCGTCATTAGCGCAAGCGCAACTGGTCGCAAGCGCGTATCGTTCTCCTTGGCCACCAGCCGTCGCTATCGTGATAACAATGGTGAACAGAAGGAACAGACTGACTGGCACAACATCGTAGGTTGGGGCAAAATCGCCGACACGATGGAAACCCTCGGCGTGCACAAGGGCATGACCCTTTACGTTGAAGGTTCTCTCACCAACCGCAGCTGGACCGACCAGACGACCGGTCAGAAGCGTTACAGCACCGAAGTCAACCTGGATACCTTCCAGCTTTTGACGCCGCGCGGCCAGAACGGCGGCAATTTCCAGGGAGGCAACTCCTACAGCCAGTCCAACAATTTTAACCAGGCTAGCGCGCCCGCTTACGATACTCCGGCACCGGAAGGCGTCGACGACGATCTGCCGTTCTAAAAAATGAACCAGCAAATTGCAGATATCGCTTTGATGATGGTGCTCCCCCTGGGCATCACCTTTACGGCAATTCTCATGGCCGTGTCTGCGGAAACACGCACCAAGATCATGATGGGCGTGTTTTTGTCGTTCCTGATTGTAGTCATGGACTGCATTTTCTTCTTCGCGAAGAATTCATTCATCGCCTACAACTGCGACGGCGGACTTCTGCTTTCATTCGCAAGCCTGTTCTTCTTCGCCATCATAGGCTTTATCCGCTTTGATGACCGCGCCGCGAAGGTCGGAAACATCTTCCTCGCCTTCTTTATGCTGTCGGCCTTCATGGGGATTGCCTACTGGGACCGCCCGACGTTCATTCCGACATCGGACTACACCGCCGAAGAAATCGCCGCAATGAACACCAAGTACCAGGATTACATCGCCTCGTTCCAGAACGGCGATGGCGAACAAATTCTCCCGAGTGCAGCGATCTCTGGTCACAGGGTTCGCACTGGTGGTCAGGCCGGCAAGGCTAGCAAAGACGACAAAGACTTGAGCAGGCTCGACAGCTACCTGGTCGATGCCGAAACCGTCATCAAGCGCATGAACGATGTCGTGAACGCCATGGATGCCTTTGGCACCCTGCCGTCCAGCATTTCGGAATCCGAACGCGAAACGCGCAGCAACCAGGCTCTCGCCATCAACAACAACGCAATCGCCTTGAACAAGAAGGTTCTCGGGCTTTTCCACCCGCACGAATCCAGCGACGCTCATAAGGAGCTCATTCAAGCTAGCGAATGCGTGCGACTTGCTGCATACGCGCTTTACAGCTACACACTCCAGGAAAACCCGGAACAGCAGCTGATTCAATACAAGCAATCCAGAGACCAAATCGGTCAGATGAAAATCTACCTGAAGCGTTTCTGGAACGCCACTGAAGCTTTACAATCAAACAATCAACAACAAACCGAACAATAAAGGTTAATTATGATTCGCAACGTAGCCATTATGGGCGCAACTGGCGCCGTAGGCCAAGAAATCCTCTCCATCCTCGAAGAGCGCAATTTCCCGCTGCAGAGCTTGAAGCTCCTCGCTTCTGAACGCAGTGCCGGTAAGGAATTCAAGTTCAAGGGCGAAACTCTCAAGTGCGAAGTTCTGAACAAGGATTCTTTCAAGGGCGTTGACCTGGTGCTCAGCTCCGCTGGTGCCGCCATTTCTCAGGAATTTGCCCCGATCGCCGTCGAAAACGGTGCCGTGGTTGTCGACAACACGAGCTTCTTCCGTATGGATCCGAACGTTCCGCTGGTCGTTCCTGAAGTAAACCCGGAAGACATCAAGCTCCACAAGGGCATTATCGCCAACCCGAACTGCACGACCATCATGATGGTTGTGGTGCTCAACCCGATCGAAAAGATTTCCCACATCAAGAAGATCCACATTTCTTCTTACCAGAGCGCTAGCGGTGCAGGTGCCGTGGCCATGGAAGAACTCAAGCAGCAGTACAAGGATATCCTTGAAACCGGTTCTACCACCCACATCAACAAGTTCCCCTTCCAGCTCGCCTACAACGTGATTCCGCAGATCGACAAGATGACGGAAAACGACTACACGAAGGAAGAAATGAAGATGTTCAACGAAACGCGCAAGATTATGCACTCTGACGTTCGTACGAGCGCCACCTGCGTGCGCGTGAGCTCTCTCCGTTCTCACTCCGAATCCGTGTGGTTCGAAACTGAACGTCCGGTTTCTGTCGAAGAAATCCGCAACGCTCTCAAGAACGCTCCGGGCGTGACACTCAAGGACGATCCGCAGAACTATGTGTACCCGATGCCGCTCGAAAGCGCCGGTAAGGACAACATCTTCGTGGGCCGTATCCGTAAGGACCTCGCCGATGAAAACAGCAACACGCTGTGGCTCACCGGTGACCAGATCCGCAAGGGCGCCGCACTCAACGCTGTTCAAATCGGTGAGATTCTCTTGAAGATGTAAATCGGTGAAATGCTCCTAAGGCGAGCGCAGCGGGAATGCTTGCATTCCCATTGCCGAGCCGCAGAGCATTGTACTCCGAAGGAGTACAAATCTTGCTCAAGATGTAATTGAACTAGCGGGACCATCCCCGCTTTCATTTGCAAAAAAGCCGTTCCGAAAAGGACGGCTTTTTTCATAATTCAGAATAACGTAAATCGTTACTTTCCCAGCTGGTCCGGGTTCAGGCACTTGAGTTCGTCAATCACGAACAAGCCGTCCTTACGGATAAGCTTGTCGTCGAACCAGATTTCGCCGCCACCGTATTCCGGGCGCATGATGAGCACTAGGTCCCAATGGATGGCGCTGATGTTGCCGTTCGGGGCTTCTTCGTAGCAGCGGCCCGGCGTAAAGTGGATAGAGCCGGCAATCTTTTCGTCGAACAGGATGTCGCACATGGGAGCGTTCACGAACGGGTTGAAACCGATAGCGAACTCACCCACATAGCGGCCACCTTCGTCTGTATCGAAGAGGGCGTTGAGAGCCACGTTGTCGCCGGATTCGCAAGTGGCGTTCACAATCTTGCCGTCCTTGAATTCCAGGCGGATATTGCTGAAGTACTTGCCATCGTAAAGGGTCGGCGTATTGTAATGAATCACGCCGTTCACGCTGTTGCGCACCGGTGCGGTATAGACTTCGCCATCGGGGATGTTCATGTTGCCGCAGCACGGGATTGCCGGAATGTCCTTGATGCTGAAGGTCAGATCGGTTCCGTTTGCCACAAGGCGAACCTTGTCGGTACGGTTCATGAGGTCTACGAGGTTCTGCGCGGCCTTGGCCATCTTCGGATAGTCTGCGAGGCAAGCTTCGAAGTAGAAGTCTTCGAACGCCTCGGAACTCATCTTGGCGCCCTGAGCCATGGAGGGGTTCGGCCAGCGAAGCACGCACCAACGCGTCTTATTCACGCGGTAGTTGAGCACGTCTTCGTTAATCTTGCGGTAATTGAGCATCTGGCGGCCATCGATGTCGCAATTTTCAAGAGCGTTTTCGGCACCGCGAATGGCGATGTAAGCCTGCATCTTCTGCATTTCGGCCATAGCGAGGTCGGCCTGAAGCTTCATCTGTTCAATGGTTGCAGACTTGATCATTTCGCGACGCACACGACCGCGATAATTATGCACGAAAGCGTTGCCACCAGCCTTGGCGACGGCCTTCACAAGTTCAGTAGAAAGTTCGTCGGGAGTATCCGTCGTTTCGATAAGAATGTTTTCGCCCTGCTTAAGCGCAATGGCATTGTTGATCAAATTTTCAGCTAATTTGGTAATGCGAGGATCAGTCATTTTCTGTACCTTATTGATGTAGAAAGCCGGCAGATAAATCCACCGGCTTAAATTTAAAAATCTATTTAGATTAAAACCACTCTATTTGGTTATTCCGTAAAGGTAAACGGGATTGTCACCGTGGTATTGCCCGATTTCACCTTGCTGAACGTCCAGCGACCGACAGTTTTCTTGATTTCATTGTCGAATTCGCTGTAATCCGTCGTGGACGACACCAGCAAAATGCTGATGATTTCGCCACCCGGCGCAATCGTGAACTTGAGCGTGACCTTTCCTTGGAACCCCGGCTTCTTTTTGAGATGTTTATTGTAGATATGCCGTAGTCCCGGAGTGCGCTGACGAACGACCTTCATGATATCGGTTGCAGAGCGGGATGCTGGCCCGGAGCCCCATTCGATTTCATTTTCCTTGGGAGCCCTTGCATTTCCCATTGACTTGGTCGAAATGGCACCTGCTGATCCTCCAATCAAGTTGGAGATATCGTCGCCGATACCGCCACTGCCACCAGCAAACATGCCTTGGTTAAAGCCGTCGGAAATTTTTCCACGGACTTCGCCAATTTTTGTTTTACCAGTGACCTGCAAGCCATTCGTATTCTTGAGGACCTTGTCGATATCCTTGGCAAAGCTTTGCTTAATCAAGTCATAAGCCGCGGCCGAAGCATTTGCAGTTTGTGCTTCTAGCGCATGGATAACGCCACGGTTAAGCGGGGCTCGAGGGTTTCCTTGCCCTACGGGTTTCCCACCAGTACCAGGCCTTTTGCTTTGGATATTTTGTGGTTTTCGTTCTGGTTTCTTGTCGGGCTTTTTTTCCTCCTTTTTGTCGATGATGTTCATGGTTGCCGTTATTTCGGTGGTTGGCGTATCCACATAAATGGAATCGTCAATGATCACCTCGTACGCCGCCGCCCAGAAGCACAAGAGAATCGCGACCAAAAGCGATACGCCTGCAATGCGCACCATCTTTTTGTCGGAATCCGGCAACAAGGAAGCGATGAACGATTCCGGTGTTTGGATTACTGCTGTCATGATTTTATCCTCCCTTTGTCAGGGTTATGATGGATGTTTTAGGGTATAGGCAGGGACACACCCCTTTTGACAGGGGCCTTGTACTTGCCTTGGAATAGACTCCGGAACGGGACTTTAAAAGCAAGCCCATTACACAAAGTCAACAATGTTTTGGAAACAGAACGACAGAATAAAGGAATTAGTTTATTTAAAATTCATTCTATATCCGTTCCTTTACTCGGAATTAGAACAAAATATTTCTTTCTTCAAATTGAAAACTACAAACAAATAAAAGAAAGGTTTCATCGCAAACGGTAAACAAATTTTCATCGACCGAAATGTAAATTCAGACAAAATAACAAACCCCGCGCCATTACTAGGATTGAGCGCGAATCAAACATTTGGTAACGGTCCCCGGATTTACAAAAAATCATTTCAACTTGATTTATTCCACAATGGAATAAGATGGACTAGAAAATGGACAATTTTCTTACAAACATGTAACCAAACCAAAAGGACTTACCTATATTTCACACATCATGAAACTTTTAGCGACTCCTCCCGATTTAAATAAGATAGCGCGCCCGAACTGGATTGAAATCAACTTAGACGCTCTCTGCAACAACATTCAATTTATCAGAAGCCAGATTCCGGCAAATACGAAGATTCTTTTGCCCGTCAAGGCTGACTCCTACGGCCACGGAAGCCTCGCCTGCTCCTTTGCCGCAAAATTCGGCGGTGCCGACTACCTGGGCGTCGCCCACATTAGCGAAGGCATGCTGCTTCGCCAGTATGGCATGGACTTGCCCATTCTGGTTCTTGGCCCCTGCACCCCGGCGGACTTCGCCTACTTTGTCGAATTCCAGCTGACCGCGGCCATCACAGACATTCGTACCGCCATGGCATTCGACCAGTTCCTGCGCGACACAGGAACCACCTGCAAGGCCCACCTCGCCATCGATACCGGCATGAACCGCTACGGTTTTGACGCCGAAGACTTTAACAATGTTCGCGCGGCCTTAAGCCTCAAGAACCTGCACTTCGAAGGCATGTTCACCCACTTGGCTACCGCCGATATGCCGGGGAACCCGAAGACCGAAATTCAGATCCAGCGCTTTACGCGCCTGGTCGACGTTCTTGAAGCCGAAGGACTTCGCCCCGAGATTTGCCACTGTTCTAGTTCTGCAGGCACACTCACCCACCCCGAAAGTCACTTTGACATGGTGCGCCCGGGCCTTGCCCTTTACGGCTACAACTGCATGGGTGCAGCACCTTCTCCATGGCCGATCAAGCCCGTCATGAGAATCAAGTCTACCATTCGCCACATCCACGACGTAAAGCCCGGCGAAACCGTGAGCTACGGCGGTTACTGGATGGCCCAGCAGCCGACCCGCATTGCAACGATTGCCATCGGTTACGGCGACGGTTACCTGCGCGGCGAATACAACAAGGGTTTCGTGTTCATTCGCGGACAGCTCTGTCCGATTCTTGGCCGCGTATGTATGGACGCCACCATGGTCGACGTGAGCCACATTCCTGATGTGCAAGTCGGCGAAACTGTCGACGTCGTCAACGGCGAACTGGACTTCCGCATTTCGATGGAAAGCGTGGCCGATGATCACCACACGATTCCGTACGAATTAACAAGCCGCGTCGCACGCCGCCTGTACCGCAAGTATTACTGGAAGAACCGCCTAGTCCGCTGGGATTACCTGCGCAAGGAATTCGGCGTCAAGGACTTCAAGGAATACCCGCTGCGATAGCTAAAATCTATATAAACTAAAAAAGGCTCCCTTTGGGGAGCCTTTTTTGCAATTAAAGATTGATGTATGCCGAGCGGAGGCGGTAGGCATATAGCCTACCGTCAAAGCGAAGGGCGACCAAAGACTTACTTACCCTTTTGGAGTTCGCATACTTCTTTGGTCGCATTCATTTAAAGCAGGTCCGGGTCGATTGTCGGTTCGTAACCCGGCTGAACGAAGTCTTCGGGAGCAATGCCACGCTTGCGCGCAGCCTTTTCTTGCTTGATACGCTTGCGTTCCGCAGCCTTAGCCTTGCGGTTAGCGGCATTAGCGGCGCGCTCGGCAAAGCGCTGGGCACGAGTTTTACGTTCTTTGTAAGGTGCAACTTCTTCAGGGAAGAGAGCCAGCGGTTCGCCATCGTCGATTTCTTCCTCTTCTTCGAAATAACGCATTTCGGGGTCGAAATCGCGGAAACCTTCGTCTTCGTCGAATACGGGCGCGTCTGCCGGGCATTCTTTTTTGAGGAGTTTAAGAACTTGTTCGAAAGGCTTTTCAAGCGGGACCTTGAACTTCATCTTTTTGCCCGTGGTCGGGTGAATCAGTTCAATTTTCACGGCCTGCAGGAGCTGAGCCGGAGCAATTTCCAAGACCTTTGCCGCAATGTCCTTCATCAAAGGAGTCACGCGGTTCAAGCAGCCATCACGGCCATCGTACAGCGGATCGCCCACGACCGGGTGACCCATGTAGCGGCTATGCACGCGAATCTGGTGCGTACGGCCCGATTCAAGCTGCAATTCCAGAAGCGTTGCAAACGCAAAGAACTTCTTGGCCACAAAATGCGTGCGGGAGGGTTTGCCATCGCTTACGACCGCCATCTTCAAGCGATTCTTGGGGTTACGTCCGATGGGGGCATCGATTGTACCTTCCAAGTCGCGGGGATGCCCCCACACCAGGGCATTATAGGTGCGGTGCAGCGTGCGGGTCTCCAGCTGGTGAGCCAAATGCCTGTGGGCAGCGTCGTTCTTCGCCACCACCATAAGCCCTGGTGTATCCTTGTCCAGTCGATGGACAATGCCCGGGCGTAACGGGCCGTTCACTGCAGACAAATTTTCTTTAAAGTGATACAGAAGGCCTGCGGCAAGCGTGCCGTTCTGCACGCCGTTACCCGGGTGCACCACCAGATTGCGCGGCTTGTTCAAGACCACGATATCGTCGTCTTCATAAACGATGTCGAGCGGAATATTTTCGGGTTCAAGCGTACTTGCTTCTTTTTCGGGAATCTTGTCGACCACCACGACCATGCCCGTTTCGACACGGAAATTCTTGGGCGAGACTACCCCGCCAACCTTGACTTCACCGGCAGCAATCAACTTCTGGACGTCCGTGCGGGACACGTTTTCCATGACACCCACAAGGAACTTGTCGATGCGTTCGCCCGAATGTTTTTCTTCAACGATATAGTTCATTATTCTTCCGCACCTTTTTCGTTCTCGGGTTTCGGTGTTTCATCTACGGCATTCTTCTTTTCTTTTTCTTCTTTGATCTGCTTGTGCAGTTCACGCAAAATCACGGGAGAAAGAATCACAATGGCAACGCCGACAGTGACAAAGGAATCCGCAACATTGAATGTCGGGAAACGGGTCATGATAAAGTCCGGGAAGTCGCAATCGATAAAATCCACCACCATCTGCAAACGCATGCGGTCGATAAAGTTGCCCACGGCACCACCGAGAATCATCACCACGCCAAGGCGACTCATCCAATCGCGCTTGTCGATGGACTTGTAGAACCACAAAAGCACAATCGTCGCGACAATCGAAATCATCAAAAAGAACAGCCAAGGCGGCAAGAAGGGCATCAAGTCTTGCGGACGGCTACTGAAAGCGGCACCCTTGTTGAACACCAACTGAAAACGAACCAATTCACCGATGATATTGATCGTATCGTGGTTCGGAGCGCCCGTTTCGTTCGTAAAGCGAACGAGAGCCCACAGCTTTGTCAGCTGGTCAGCCACAATGCTAAAAACAATCAAGCCCAGGTGAAACGGCCATTTATTATAAAACTTCATTATCTTTCCTGTTTCAACTTATTGTAAGAATTCTCGATCCAAGAATCCGAATAGAAATGCAACGTCGTCTGCTTAATGATTCGCTTGACGGTGTCGCGAGTAATCTTCACCTTCTTTTCGGAGGCAAAAAGGCTAGAGCCATTGCCAATCAACTTCATGTTTTCGGCGGCCATAAAGAGCGGCCACAGGCAGAACAGCCTTGTACGCATCTTGACGTTCGGAATGAGCTTGGTGTAGGCAATGGCGTCATCCAAGTGGCCCCAAGCCTTTTGCACAAGCTCGCCCATCACTGCGGCGCGACGCTTGTCAAAGTCTGCGCGGGCACTAGCATCTGCCGGAGCCTCGAACATTTCATAGGAATGCGCGAAGCCATGCTTGCGGCAAATTTCTTCAGGAACAAAACAGACCCTGCGGCCGGAATCTTCGACACAGTCCTTCACGATGTTTGCCACCTGAAGCGCAAGCCCAAAGCTCACGTCGAGCTTCTGCATTTCGGCCTTGCGGGTTTCGCCGATGAGGCAAGTATCGGCCACAAAGAGATTCGTCAAAAGCTTGCCGACAATGCCAGCCACATAGTAGCAGTATTCATCGAGGTCGGCCACACTTTCGAGCGTAAACCAGCCAGAACTGAGCGCTGCCTCTTGCCTAAGCGCAAACTTCGCCATGCCATGACACATTTCAATCGTTACCGCACGCACGGGAGCCGCATAGGTTTCGGGCATTTCGCGCAACAGGGGCACCACCACATGGGTGTGCAGGCAAAGATTCATGTACGGGTGTTCGGACTTGCGCCAACTTTCGGGCAGCGACTGTTCAAAGGCCGCAATCAATTCATCAGAGAGTTCCGCCGTCTTGAAGATTTCGGCAAACTTTCCCAAAATGACTTCTTTTTCAGAAGCCTTCATGTCGGGATCGTCTTCGACCGTGTCTGCAATGCGCAGGTAAAGGTAGGCAAGCAAAATACTCTTGTGAAGCTTTCCCTTAAGAACGTTGATATTGAGCGCAAACGTTCTAGAAACCTGCAGAAGGATTTCTTCGGCATACTTCCATGCGGCGCGACCGTCCAAGACGTTTTCACCGACTCCGATTGAATCAAGAATATTTGACATTCAAAACCCTCAACACATCCTTTGACTTTGCCGAAAAACTAGCTGATCTCCGCGTAAATGTCGCGAGGAATCTTCTTGCTCTTTGCCATAGCATTCACGTACTTCCACAGACGTCCGTGAGCTTCGGCATTCTTAAGCTTCTTGGTAAAGCTCCAGAAAGTACGATTCTGAATATCGGACTCATTCCTGAGAGCACTCTTGATATCGCATTCGTAACAAGCCTTGCGATATTCCAAGAAGTAGGCAGCCTGATAAAGTTTAGCCGTCTTGCCGCGTGCAATACGACGAAGCAACAGACCAAACAGAACAAACAAGGGTGTAACGGCAAATCCGTAGAACCAGGGGTAAATTGGCAGCCACTTCATCACGGCCCAAATTGCAGGCATGGCCGAGGCAATCGAAAAAATCAGCGTAAAAAAGGTGTCCAACGGCTTCCAATAAAACTTCCACTTAGGAACATAAGCCCATTTTACCCTTTTATTTGCCAATTTTTTGAAGTAGAGCGGGTATGATGAGCGATAAAACCACCTATACAACCAGAACCAAAATACGAGCGGAACCCAAAACCAAAAGTCCATCGTTTCCAAAAGCTGTGTAGTCACAGTATCAAGAATCTGCATATAATCAAACGTCTGCATACAGGCGTAAATGTAGAAAAATAGAGGCAAATTCAGGAAAAAGAAGCCTTAAAGAACCGCCTTCGCCGCAAAAGGTTAATTTATATGTAAATCAAGGACTTTAAGTAAATTATTTGTTCTATCTTGTTTACAATCAACGACTTAGGGTTGCGGTCCAAGCTCGAAAATCATTTTTTTGCCCCTAAGTGAAGCGAAACTTATCAACACCCCGACGCATTTTTCTAGATTATATGGCCTACCTGTTGATAGATTTTTGTTCGCCTTTAGTGGAAGAGGAAGAAATGCAAGCCGAATGGGAAAGATGTTTGAACTACCTCCGTGGGATGCTTTCAGACACGGTTTATAAGACATATTTTGCGCAGACCAAGCTCACAAGCCTTACTACTGGTCATGCCGTCGTTACCGTTCCGCCCGGACTGGATACCGCCGTCTATTCTGCTTACAAGGAACTCATCCGCCTCGCCTGGCGCGAAGTCACGCACGACGAATCTGCAATTGAATTTGAATTCCAACAGCAAGAAGCTGTGACGCAGGCAGCCCCTGCAGGCAACAACAGCTTCCGCGATTTTTTAAAGCCAAGCATTCCGCTTTCGGGCTCTTTCCGCTTTGAAAACTTTGTGCCGGGCGACAAGGCCCAGCTCGCCTTCAATGCAGCCCTTGCAGTCGCTCGCAACCCCGATGGTACGCAGTACAACCCGCTCTTTATTTACGGTTCTTCGGGCCTTGGCAAGACTCACCTTTTGCAGGCTATCGGTAACTACATTCTCGAAGAAGACCCGACCAAGCGCGTGTGCTACCTGACCTCTGAAGATTTTTCGCAGCAGTACATGAAGTGCCTGCGCGAACAGCGCATCACCGAAATGTCCGACTTCTACCGCAACGAAGTCGATATCTTGCTGATTGACGACATCCAGAACTGGACCGGCAAGTACGAAACCCAGAACGAATTCTTCTTGATCTTTAACGCCCTGCACCAGGCCGGCAAGCAGATTGTACTGACCTCTGATGCACCGGCTGCCGAAGTCAAGAACTTGTCTGACCGCTTGGTCAGCCGTTTCGCTTGGGGTCTCACGGTCGACATCCAGCCGCCTGACGTAGAAACCCGCGAAGCCATTTTACACAAGAAGGCCGAAGAACGCCACCTGGAAATCAGCGACGACGTTCTGCACTACCTTGCCGAAAACATCGCAAGCAACGTGCGCTGCCTCGAAAGCGCTATCATCAAGCTCACCTTGCAGTCGAGCCTGATGCACCACGACATCGACATGAGCATTGCCCAGAAGGTGGTCGCCGAAATTGCGCCGACGCTCCGCCGCCGCGTAAGCCTCGACGCCGTGCTCCACACTGTTTCGAAGCACTACGAAGTGCCCGAAGCCAAGCTCACCGAATCGGGTCGTGGCACCAAGGAAATTTCGAAGGCCCGTCAGGTCGCCATGTACCTGATGCGCGAATGCTCCCCCATCAGTTTGCAGAGCATCGGTTCCCGCTTTGGCGGCAAGGACCACTCCACCGTGGTTCACGCCATCAAGAGCATCAAGAAGGAAATGGAAACTGACCCGAGCTTTGCACGACTCATCGAAAGCCTGAAGAACTCGATTCACGACTAAATTTTTCGCGATTCATTTTGCGACCGCGATCAGTTCGCGACAGCAATTAAAAAAGCCCCTGAACATAGTTCAGGGGTTTTGATTTTAATGGTTCGAGAAGGCGTTACTTCTTTTTGCCTTTCTTCTTCTGGCGAGCCTTTTCAGCCTTCTTGGCCTGGCGTTCAGCCTTCAAAGCCTTCTGTTCAGCCAAGATTGCCTCGCGTTCGGCCTTCTTTGCTTCGGCAAGGGCCTTCTCAGCTTCTTGCAAAGCCTTCTGGGCTTCGAGCTTGGCCTTTTCAGCCTTTTCAAGTGCAGTCGGTTCGTGCGGTTCTTCCGGAGCGGCAGCAGGAGCCGGTTCGGGTTCAGGCTTCTTCTTGGCTGTCTTCTTTGCGGCAAGAGCCTTCTTGCCCTTCTGAATGGCGGCAGCCATTTCTTCTTCGGACTGTTCCGGCTTAGCAGGGGCTGCTGCGGGTGCAGGAGCAGGTTCAGCAGCGGGAGCCGGTGCAGGAGCGGCAGCAGCCTGCTGTTCAGGTGCCGGCTGTTCTGCTGCAGGAGCAGCTGCTGCGGCCGCTTCAGCAGCCTTCAGAGAGTCAGCTTCTTTCTGCTTGGCAAGATCTTCTTCGGCATCCTTCATCAAGGCTTCGGCCTTTGCGCGTTCCTTTTCCTTGAGAGCAATTTCAGCATTGATGGCGAGTTTCTTGACGGCAGCGGAATCGAGTTCGGGGCAGATCAAATCCTTGCCGCCCTTGGTACCGTCGGCGCATTCCATAGTGCCCTGGAACTGGCCCATCTTGTAGGCACCCCACTGCTTTTTGGTAATGCGTTCAGAGTAGCAAACTTCTTCGTCGGGCATCCACTGGTAGCAAGTGTCCTTGACCGTCCAGAAGGTAACCATGCCGTTCGGAAGACCCTTGTGGAACACACCACCGAATTCACCGAAGTCGACAAAGCCTTCAAGGCTATTCGCATTGAACGTCAAAGCCACCGGCTTTTTCTTGAACGGGTTGAACACCGTCATACGGCCGTGCAAGGCGTTGCGCTTGTACGGGATTTCGGCCATCAGGAATCCCTTGTAAGAATACATCTTGGCCGTACCGTTCACATAGCCCTGGGTATAAGGCACTTCCAGGAACTTGAAGTAGTAAGAACTGTCGACCGTACCATGAATCTTCTGATCCATGACGCTGGAGCGGTAGAAGGTAGAAACGCCTTCGCGCATGCCCATCTTGTAATGGGACTTCCAAAGGATACCACCCCATTCAGGCCCCTGCTTCTTGGGGTAAGTCGGATCGTTCATGTAACCGATTTCTTCGCCGTACATAAGGCCATTGGCGTCTACGTGGCGAAGGTTTTCAATATAACCGTTGGCGGCAAAACCCGTCAATTCGCCCTTGTCGAGACAGCGCACGTCACTGTAATCGGTGAAGCGACCCACGGCGCTCGGAATGAGCTTGCGGGGCATGCCAGAAAGGTGGAACAGGAACGGGTTGCGCATATCGCTTTCAAGACCGGCATCCGGTCTGTTATGCACGTTGATAAAGCAGTTGATGGAATCGGCGCGGGCCTTGCGGGCTTCCAGGTATTCGCCGAACGGCGTCTTGGACTTGTCCTCGAAGTTGAGTGCGATAGCGCCTTCGAGCGGTTTGCCCTTGGCAAAATCTGCAAGCATGGGGACCGATTCCTTGATGTGGTCGACGCACTGCGATATATAGAGTTCCTGCGAACAGGTCATACCCTTGGGGCAGGTAAGCAGACGCGGCTTGGGAATGTCCCAGACCTTCACGATCTTCTTACCCTCGTCGTTTGCACGCCAACCGAAACCACCCTTTTCACGGACCGTGTAGCAACCGCACACCGTAGCCTCGTCACGAATGGCTCCGATACGGTTACGTTCGCGCGGGACAATGTTTGCCGCCGACTCGATCCAGCAGTCCATGTATTCAAAATGGTTGATATCGTACATGCCCGGCATATTCGCCGCTTCCGTAGAATCCACCGAGGCAAGAGCATCTTCAAAATCATCGGCAAAAGCAAAACATACCGTCAAGGCAATTACCGAGGCAATCTTCCAAGAAATCGATTTCATACAAGGGCAAATCTATATATATAAACGAAATTTGTCTTGTAATTTTAGTTTACAAGCGTCTTTTAGAGCCTCTTGCCCATTTTTACATTTTTTGGTATCTTTGAGGAACGCCATCGACGACCCGGAAAAACCTTCCGACAGCCGCCAGACGAGCACCGGACAACCGGCGAGCTTTAAAAAAGGCACAACGATGGACATCAAGATTCTACAGCAGCCCGACGACGTTACATGCGGGCCGACTAGCCTACAGGCGGTCTACAACCACCTCGGCTACAAGATTTCCCTAAAACAACTGATTTCTGAAATTGAATTTCTTGAAGATGGCGGAACCCTCGGCGTTTTCCTTGGCATTGACGCCTTAAAGCGCGGATTCAAGGCGACCATTCATTCGTACAACCTGACGCTATTGGATCCCACCTGGAGCGAGCTTTCCATGCCAGAACTCAAGGCTAAGCTGGAACTCTTGCACAAGGCAAAGCACGCCCCCAAGCTCCGCAAGGCAATCGAAGCCTACATCCGCTTTATTGATTTGGGCGGAACCGTCGCATTCGCTGACCTTCGCGCCGCCATGTTCGAAAAGTACTTCAAAAAGGGCGTGCCCGTTCTTTGCGGACTTTCGGCCACCTACCTGTACCGCAGCATGCGTGAATTCACCGATAAAGACGACCACTCCGTCTTCGACGACATTCACGGCGAGCCCATGGGGCACTTCGTCGTAGTTTACGGCATCGACGACAAGAATCAGTTCATGGTCGCCGACCCCGACGGCACCAACCCCCTCCACAAGACTCCTTACTACAAGGTGGACAAGTTCCGCCTGCTCCACAGCATCTTGCTCGGCGTCATGACCTACGACGGCAACGTGCTTGTTATTGAGAATAAGAAATAAAGATTCCCGGTCATCCCCGTCAAGCGAGGACAGGCGCCGGGAATGACAATTTGAAAAAACATGAAAAAATTAATCGTTGTAAACAATCCCAAGCACTGGAAATTGCACGTTCCTGGCATCGATATCATTTCGGCACAGGACTACCTGATTTCGAGCAAGTACACCAACGAACGCAACCTGCGCGTATTCAACCTTTGCCGCGATTACAACTATCAGAGCAAAGGCTACTACGTGTCGCTGCTGGCCGAGGCTCGCGGACACAAGGTGATTCCGGGCGTCAAGAACATGCGCGACTTCAAGGCTCCGGCAGTCATCAAGCACATCTCCGACGAAATCGACAACCTGATTCAAAAGAGTCTGCACAAGCTTACCGGCACGGAATTCGTGCTTTCGATTTACTTCGGTCAGAACGTGAGCCCGCAATACCTGGAGCTTTCGCAGGAACTTTACCGTTTGTTCCAAGCACCGCTGCTGCGTGCGAAATTCGTGTTCAAGCAGAAGTGGTTTATCCAGAGTATTCGCCCCATTTGCGTGGATGAAATTCCCGAATCGCACATGGAATTCGTCGATAAATTTGCGCAGGAATATTTTGAAAAGACTCGCTACGCCACCAGTAAAGAAGAAGACTACCTGTACGACTTGGGTATTCTTACGAACCCCGACGAAGTAGAACCGCCGAGCAATGCGCAGGCGATTCAGAACTTTATCAAGGCCGCCGAAGAAACGGGATTCCGCGTGGAAATGATCACCAAGAAGGACTACCCGCGCGTAGGCGAATTTGACGCCATCTTTATTCGCGAAACCACAAACGTGAACCACTACACTTACAGTTTCGCTCGTCGCGCACAATCGCAGGGCATTGCAGTGATTGACGACCCGGACAGCATTCTGCGCTGTTCCAACAAGGTATACCTGCAGGAACTGATGCAGGCCGCCAAGATTCATTCGCCGAAGACGATTATCGCGCATGCCGAAAATCGTCACACGCTCGCGAAAGAAATCGGATTCCCGATGGTGATCAAGTCGCCGGATTCGAGTTTCTCCATGGGTGTGAAGAAGGCGACCAACAAAGAAGAACTGGAACAGATTCTCGACGAGATGTTCCAGCACAGCGACCTTTTAATTGCACAGGAATTTACACCGACGGAATTCGACTGGCGTGTAGGCGTACTCGATGGCAAGCCGCTCTACGCCTGCAAATACCACATGGCAAAAGGTCACTGGCAGATTTACAACTGGGAAAGCAACGACAAGCAGAGCGAAGAATTTTCGGGCAAGTGCGAAAGCGTGCCGATTGAAATGGTGCCGCACGGAATCGTGAAGACTGCACTCCGCATTTGCAGCTTAATCGGTAACGGACTTTACGGTGTAGATTTGAAGGAATGGCATGGTCACCCGATTGTTATCGAGGTGAACGACAACCCGAGTATTGACGCGGGTATTGAAGATGGCGTGGGCAAGAGCAAAGTTTACCTCGCTATCATGAGATCGCTGCGCCACCGCATCGAAGACCGCATGAACGCCGCACAACACAAATTGCAACAGCACGAAAGGGAATGGTTCTAATGTCCAACTACAAACTTTGGCAACGTTACGGAATTGAGATGGAGTACATGATCGTGGATCGTGATACTCTTGATGTACTCCCCCGCGCTGATGTACCACTTGGAAAAGACAAGAATGGCGAACAGCTTTCGGACGTAGAACATGGGCCCATCGGACTTTCCAACGAACTGGTGAGCCATGTACTGGAATTCAAGTGCGCAGAGCCAGTTGATAGCTTGAAGCATTTGGGCAAGACGTTCCATCACGAAATCTTGAAGGCGAACGAATCGCTCAAGAGCATTAACGCCATGCTTTTGCCGACGGCAGCCCACCCCTTTATGGATCCCGCCGTAATGCAGCTTTGGCCCTACGATTGCTTGGACATTTACCAGGCTTACGACCGCATCTTTAATTGCAAAGGCCATGGTTGGGCGAATCTGCAATCCACCCACATCAACCTTTCCTTTAACGGTGACGAGGAATTCGGAAAGTTGCACGCCGCCATTCGCGCATTGCTGCCGCTGATTCCTGCCGTAGCAGCCTCTAGCCCGTTTTTGGACAGTAAGTACTGCGGATTCTTGGATGGACGAATCGAGACTTACCGCCACAACCAGGAGAAAATCCCGAGCATTACCGGCAAGGTGATTCCCGAAGCGGTATTCACTTACAAGGATTACGAAGAGCAGATTTTCAACCGCGTGAAGGCAGACATTGCGCCTTACGATCCGGAACATTTGCTGAACCATTTCTTCTTGAACAGCCGCGGTGCTATCGCCCGCTTTGACCGCGGGGCCGTAGAAATCCGCCTGGTTGACATCCAGGAATGCCCTGATGCCGACATCGCGATTGCTGAATGGGAAGTCGCCGTACTTAAAGGCCTTGCAGAAGGCGTTTTCGCAAGCGAAAAAGAAATTCGTGCCCTTGACACCGACGCCCTAGCCAAGATTCTGCTTGCGACGACAAAATCTGCCGAAAAGACCGTGATTACAGACCGCGATTTCTTGAAAATTTGGAACGTAGATGCCAGCGAAATCACCGCCGGCGAACTCATCCAGAAAATCACGGACCGCATCAAAGCCAAAATCAGTAGCCATTCGCAGGCCTTGCTTGCCGAAATGTTCAAACGCGGAACCCTCTCAAGCGCCCTCGTGAAAGCCGTCGGCGCAGACCCCGACCGCGACGACTTTGTATACGAATACGGGAAATTGGCAAAATGCTTGGCCGAAAATAGACTCTACGGAATTTAAAAGAATATATTTATTCCTAATGAATAAAATTTGGTCAATTTTTGCAGGGCTCTTTTTCTGCACTCAGGTCTTTATTGCCTGTGGTGATTCGACATCGTCTGCCGTAATTGAAATCGGCGAACCAACAAAATCCGATACAACCGCGGTTGAAGAGCCCAAAGCTCCCGACACGTCCGCAGTCGAAGAACCTGTAGTTCCTGATACAACTACACAGCCGGATACTACGGCTGTCGAGGAAACCGAAACAGTCGTTCCCAACACCACTGCGCCTAAAGAAACAGCAACCGTTGACACTACCCCACACTACGCAGTTACCGAAGATAGCTTAGGTCTTCATTTTATACTCGGCGACAAAGAGATTACATCTAGCGAATTGTATCTCAACTATCCGGCCGATTCGTTCTTGACCCGGTTTGAAATTGGCGATATGGTAATGGTAGCATTCGTCGGCTACGACACCCTCGAAATGGCGGTAGCAGCATCCACCAGTGATGTTCCTATCGCACAGTTCGTACTTTCGGCAATAAATGGCAACGACTATATGTACATGTCGGTGCACAACGGGAAACTGGCAGAAATCCTTGGAATAAGTGTTGAGAACTCTCCCGTAGAAGTTATCGTATCCATGAAAGAAAAAGGTGGTCACTTATTGGGTCTTGACATCATGCGCAATGCCCATTACATGGACACCTACCCCGAAAGTTATCCGGAACTTTCAATCGAAGAATACGCAAACTTCAGGGAAGTCCGCACCACAGGCATCGGGAAAAACAAGCTCTACCGTTCCTCAAGCCCTATTGACCATGGCCTCGGCCGAAACTACTACGCCGACTCCCTCGCACAAGAAGCAGGAGTCGCCACGTTTATCAACTTGGCCGATTCAGAAAACTCCGGCACCTCTTACAAGGGATACGAAGCCACCTACTATTCGACACAAAACATTGCCTTTTTGGCGTTGAACGTAGATTTCTATTCTAAATCATTCCAGGAACGACTTGTCATCGGATATCGCTACATGATCGAGCACGAAGGCCCGTATCTGGTTCACTGCACCTATGGCATGGACCGCACCGGTTTCACAATCGCCGTTCTGGAAGCTCTGATGGGCGCAACGTCCGAAGAAATTCAAGCCGACTATGCGAAGACCTTTAGCAACTACTTCACCGTTCGCGAAGGCAAGCAGATTGCCTTGAGCGAAGAACAAGTGGGATTCTTCAAGGCCGTTGTCCTAAGGAATCTAAAGTCCGTATACCATGCCGCAGGAATCGAGGTTCCCGACACCAGTAATGCAGACTGGGCTTCAGCCACAGAGAAATTCCTGGAAAAACTGGGAATGACTCAAGAAGAAATCGCTGCTTTGAAGGACAGGTTGAAATAATGAAACTCATGCTTACTTGCGAGCACGCAAGCAATCGATTGCCCGCCGCCTTCAAAAAAGCTGTTCCGGCAGATGTATTAAAGACGCACCGCGCCTACGACATCGGAGCCGTTCATGTGTTCCGCAAGCTGGTAAAATTTGCAAAGCCGGAATTCTATTGCGAAGGAAAGTATTCGCGCCTGTTTGTAGACTTGAACCGCACCATCACCAACAAGAGCGCGTTCAGCGAATACTACGAACAGCTCGACAAAGCGACAGCCTCAAAAGTAAAAGCGCAAGCCACCACCTATTGGAACGAATACCGCACCGTCATTGAAAAATTCGTGAAAGCAAATGCCAAGAAAGAAATCATTCACCTCGGCATCCACAGTTTTACGCCCGAATTGAACGGCAAAGTCCGCAACACTGACATCGGAATTCTCTACGACCCGAGTCGCCCGCAAGAACGCGCCTACGCGAACGTCATCAAGGAAGAAATCAAGCGACTCTACCCCGCCATGAAAGTCCGCTTCAACTACCCGTACAAGGGAACTTCCGACGGGCTTACCACCACGCTCCGCAAGAAATTCGGCCCGCGATACGTGGGTATAGAAATAGAAATCAACCAGAAATTCTTTTTATAGAAAAAGCCTCGGGATTAACCCGAGGCAATTTTCTTTTGTCACCCCGGACACTGTTCCGGGGTCACCATATTACAGGCAGTGAGCGCGGAGTTCTTCGTCGCTCAGAGTGCTGAGGTATGCAGGCGGCACATCGAGAACGGTCTTGCAACCGGTCTGGCCGTTAGCCTTCATACGGAGAGCGGCACGGGCGTAAGCCACGAGAACGCTCGTCGTGAATTCCGGGTTAGAATCGAGCTTGAGGCTGTATTCGATCACGTGAGTGTGTTCCTTGTTCATGCCGGTCTTGCCGGTACGAATCACGAAACCACCGTGAGCGAGGCCGCTGTGGTTCTTGTTGAATTCTTCTTCGCTGATGAAGTTGACGGTAGTGTCGTATTCATCGAAGTAGTTCGGCATCGTCTTGATGGCGTTTTCGATGTAGGCCTTGTCAGCACCTTCTTCGGCAACCACGTAAACGAGACGAGTGTGCTTCTGGCGAGTCGTGAGTTCCGGCATGGAACCGCTACGCACGGCTTCGAGAGCAGATTCCACCGGGCAGGTGTACTGCTTGGCGTTCTTCACGCCCTTGATACGGCGGACAGCGTCGCTGTGGCCCTGAGAAACACCCTTGCCCCAGAACGTGTAGTCCTTGCCTTCCGGAAGAATGGACTGAGCGTACACGCGGTTCAGGCTGAACATACCCGGGTCCCAACCGACAGAGATCATGGCGATCTTGTTTGCGCCCTTGGCAGCAGCGTCAACGGCAGCGAAGTGCTGCGGAATCTTGGCGTGCGTGTCGAAGGAGTCGATCACGTTGAACATAGAAGCGTACTTCGGGGTGAGCACCGGCAGGTCCGTAGCAGAGCCACCGCAAATGATGAGCACGTCCACCTTGTCCTTCCAGGCTTCCATTTCAGAAACGTTCAAAACCGGAACACCAGCCGTCTGAATCTTGACCGTAGAGGGGTCACGACGAGTGAAAACAGCGACGAGTTCCATATCGGGAGCCTGCTTCACAGCGCATTCCACGCCGCGACCGAGGTTACCGTAACCGAGAATAGCGATCTTTGCCATAATAAGGTCCTTGTTAAAAATTTTTGCGAGTGAAAATATAGGAAAATCAGATTCCCGTGCTGCCGAAGCCGCCGCGGTCAGCGCCGTCAAGAGAGTCTTCCTCGAAGGTAAGCGTGGGCTGCTGCTCCATGATGCGGAACTGAGCGATGCGGCTCCCCTTCTCGATGGTCACGTCGCGGGTAGCGTAAACTGGCATTTTCCACCAGTCATTCGCGCCGCAGTAGCTTGAATCCACCACGCCCACGGAATTCGCCTGCAAGATGCCGAAGTTCTTGAACGTGGAGCTGCGCGGGGCGATATGCGCCTCGTAACCCTCGGGCAACTTCATCGCGACCCCCAGGTGAATGAGTTTAAACTCGCCTGCCTTGAGCGTCACGGTTTCTGCCGCGGCAAGATCAATCCAGTCGGATTTGCCGCCGATGTAAGTGAGTTTCGGAATAGAATCGTCGAGGTACTGAATTTTAATCGTCTTCGTGGTCATGGTGCAAATATATAAAAGTCTATATTTGGAATATGTCCCTAGAAACAGAACGATTGATTCTTCGCCGTTGGCAAGATAGCGACGCCGAAGATCTTTACAAATACGCCAGCGACCCTGATGTGGGCCCTATTGCGGGTTGGCCCGTTCACAAAAATGTTCAAGAAAGTCTTGGCGTCATTCGGTACGTTTTTTGCGGAGCCGAAGCTTACGCCGTCTGTTTAAAACAAGATAACAAGGCCATCGGAGCAATCGAACTGAAGCTCAACGGCAACACCGATTTGACCGAGCGCGATGACGAATGCGAACTAGGCTATTGGATCGGCAAACCCTTTTGGGGGCAAGGGCTCATTCCCGAAGCGGCAAAAGAATTAATACGGCACGCCTTCCAAGATCTTGGCATGCGAAAAGTCTGGTGCGGATACTACGATGGAAATGAAAAATCTCGCCGAGTGCAGGAAAAATGTGGATTCAAATACCAATGGACCACCAAGGACCTTTATCTCCCCTTGATGAGCGAGCACCGCACGGGGCATGTCAGTTGCATTACAAAAGAAGAATATGAAAGTCGCTAAATTACGGCGTCAATTTTTTCGTTCCAATGGTTCGTGGTTTCACGGACCATTTCTTTTCCGCAGTCGTAAACGCATAAAAAGCACACTTCGTTCACGACTTCGTAATCGGAGCCGCCGTTGAATACGTTCGCGTTACCGTATTCTTCGCGGTCCTTCCACAGGTAGACTATGCAGGCGTTCTGCGCCGAAACCGCCTTGCAGTAGGCGGCGAGAGAATCTTCGGAAAGGTCAGCGGCGCACGTAGCCCCATTCACCACCAAGGGCGACGCAAGAATTTCGGCAAGCGATATGATTCGCGTACCATCCTTGGTCAAAATTCGCCCTGCGATGTTGAATTCGACTTCCATGCTTATTTTTCAGCAGATTCTGCCGCAGCCTTAGCGGCCTTGTCGGCGGCTTGTTCCAAGCGGGCAGGCTTTTTTGCGAGATTGCGGATGAGGCCAAACAACGCCGAAAGTTCGTTGCGGGTCGGGTGCAGGCGCTGCAAGAGCGTATTGAGGAAGTTGTCGCGCCAAGACTGGTCGTGATACTGGCCAGTCAGATAGCGGTCCAGGAATTTCTTGAAACTATCAATCTGATCAATGGTCGCCGGAGCCGTTTCGCAGGCACCCTTGCTACCACGCTTTGCGCGGCCTTCGCCGTTGGCAAGCGCACCGCTGCGGCAAAGTTCATAAAGGCCCACCGTAACGGCCTGCGCCAAGTTCAAGCTCATGAGTCCCGGCACCGGAATTTCGCACTGGTAAGTGCAAGCATTCACTTCTTCGGTCTCAAGCCCGCAAGATTCGCGGCCAAACACCAGCGCAATCGTTCCGTTTTCAGGCAGCAATTCCGAAAGCCCAGGCATCATCGTGTGCTTAATGGCTGAACCGTAAATACGACGGCTAAACGCAACCGCGCAAGCGCAAGCGCCAATGGCATCTTCAAACTTGTGCACAATGGTTGCCTTGTCCAAGACTTCGTGACTGTTCGGAGCCGTGTGGTAAGAATTTTCGATGACCTTGTCGCGTCTCGGATAAACAATATAAAGTTCATCGAGGGCATAGCAGTGCATGGCGCGGGCCACAAAGCCCACATTGTGCGGATGTTCCGGTTCGACTAGGACAACTCTAAACTTGCGCATAATTTAAACCTTCCAAATAAATCCCTTACCGCGGATTTCATTTTCAATTGTTTCGCCGGGCTGAATTTCGGCACCATTATAAATTACGGAATGCTTGATGGTCACGCCTGCGGGCACTTGAACGCCATCTTCAATGACTGCTTCGTTCACGTCGCGGCCAAGCTCCTTCAAACGAGCTTCCACCGCCGACATCAAGCCTTCGGGCGAGCCCATATCAATCCAAGTCGCATGCAGCTGCGTCATGTCCACGAACGGAGCGCGACCCGCCGCCAATTCCTGCTTCCAGAATTCGCGGATATCGAATTCCCCGTCGCGGATTCGAGAAAGAGCCTCGTCGCTATACCAAGAAACGCCCGAAAATGTTGCAGGCAAACCTTCTTCGCTGCCAAAGCGCCCGACCACACCGGCCAAGCGACCGTCCGCACCCACGCGGAACGTATTCACCTTCGGAAAATCGACCGCGAGCAAAGCCACCTGCGGGCCATTTGGCTGAGCAGCCAACACCTGCGCATTTTCTACAAATGCCTTCAAGTCAAAATTGCAATAGGCATCACCATTCATAATCAAGAGGCCACCACGATAGCCCTCGTTATAAATGCGCTTGAGCGGACCAGCCGTCCCAAGGATATCGGGCAGTTCCACCCAGACTTTTTCGAAACCTAAAGTTCCACCCGCTGCAACCACCTGGTCGGCCAGGTAATGGGCATTTGCATGCAAACGAACATTTCCGATAGCACGCGCCTTACGGGCCTGCAAGTCCAGAATCGAGGCGTCAACCACGGGAACAAGGGGCTTCGGCACGTCATTTGTAAGCGGGCGAAGACGGGTTCCAAGGCCCGCCGCTAGAATCAAAACATTCAGGGAATCGTTATTCACGGGGAATTTTTCCATTATATGTATAAAGATAGAAAAAGGCGTTCTAAAAAAAATTAACACACTTCTGCAAAGTAAGAATTCTATTTTTAGGGCACCATGAAGAAACGTTATATTGCCCTTATCGTTCTTGCGGCCCTGATCGTGCTCGTCATCGCCGCCCTCAAAATCGCTCCCGGCATCGCCAAGAACTACGTAGTCGATCACTCCGAAGAACTCATCGGCCGAAAGATGAAAATCGAAAACGTGGAATTCAGCCCGTTTACGTTTACCGTCACCGTCGACGACTTCGCCATCTTTGAACCCGACGGAACCACCCCCTTCGTGGCATTCGAAAAGTTCCGCATCAACGTGAACCCCACGCGACTCATCGCTAAAGAAATCAGTGTGAGCGAAATCTACCTGAAAGGTCTCTACACCCGCGTAGCACAGAGAGGCGACCTGTTCAACTTCAGCGACATTCTCAACAAGTTTGCCGCCGACTCGACAGCCGACACCACTGCAAAGGAAGAACCCAAGGTCGATACCACCGCAGCGGACTCTGCTCAGGCCCTGGACCTCGACCCCACCGAAGCCTTGGGCGGATTCAGCGTGGCAATCGAAAACATCACTCTTGAAAAAGGCAACATCATTTACGAAGACCTCAAGGTGGGCTCCAAGATCCACATCCAGGACTTCTCCGTTGCAATCCCCGCCGTTTACTTCAGCAACAAGAACACCGACATCGGCGTGAACCTCAAGTTCGCAAACGGTGGCGACCTCGGCGTCAAGGTCCAGTTCAACATGAAGACCCAGGACTTCGGCGTGAACGTTACGCTCAACAAGCTCGCCCTCGCCGTTGCCAAGCCCTACCTCAAGGATTTTATCAACTACAAGGATTTCGAAGGCTCCCTCGGCGTGAACCTGAACGTCGCGGGTAACGTGAACAACGTTCTTTCTTCGAACGTGAGCGGCACCGTCTCTGTAGACGACATCAAGCTCACTGAAACCAGCGGCAAGACCATTGGCGTTGCACACGTCGGCGTCGGCATTGCCAAAGCTAACGTGAACGAAATGGATTTCCGCGTGGATTCCGTGATTGTGGACGGAGCCTACGCACACCTCGACCTCTTAAAGAACGGCAAGACCAACATCGACATTTTGCTCGAACCGCTGAACAAGCCCGCAAAGGCCGCTCCGGTCGACACGACGGCCAAGGAAGAAGCCAAGGCTGCCGAAAAGTCCAAGCCGCTCAAGGCCGTGATCAACAAGCTGCAAGTGGTCAACACCAACGTTTCTGCATCCGACCACACGCCCAAGCAGACATTCAACTATAAAGTCAGCAACATCACCGTCAACGGTTCGAACATCAATTTCAACACGCCCTGCACCATCAACGTTTCTGCAGCCTTCCCCGAAGGCGGCGCACTCACGCTCAAGTACAAAGGCGCTCTCTCTGACATTAGTACCATGGACGCCTACATTAGCGTCAAAAACCTTGCGCTCAAGCACTTCTCGCCGTATAGCCACCACTACACCGGCTACCCCATCAGCTCGGGCACCATGGCATTTGCCAGCGAAAACAAGATGAACGATTGGAACATCGAAAGTAAGAATACCATCGACATCTACAACATCGACGTCGCCGACAAGGACGGAACCACCGACCCGGAATACATGGTCCCGATGAAGGTCGGCCTCTACATTCTCAAAGACAAGGATGACAAGATTCAGTTCGACGTTCCTGTGAAGGGCAACGTGAAGGACCCGGAATTCTCTTACCTGAAGATCGTATGGCAGACCGTGATGAACTTGCTCATCAAGGTGGCTCTCTCCCCGCTCAAGGTCGTGGGTAACGTGGCCGCCACGGGCGCAGGCGTTGTGGGCATTGACCTCGGCAAGAACGACGAAATCTACATTGACCCGCTCGCAAGTTCCTTTACCAGCGAACAGTTCGCCAAGGCCCAGAAGATGGTCGAAGCGCTCGCCAAGGACAAGAAACTCAAGATGAACTTTGTGCAGAACTTCAACATGAAAAAGACCGTTGAAGCCTACAAAACGCACAAGCTGAAGACCGACTTCTACAAGGCAACGCAGAACAAGACGACGCTCAACGAACTCGACGAAAAGGCCATTGTCGCCATCGAAGACAAGGATAGCGCCTACGCCGCCTACGCAGAAGCCCACGCCAAGGAACTAGACCGCAAGACCATGGAAAAGGAAATCCTCGCCATGGCCGATGCCCGCAACCAGGAACTGCTCAAGACCTTACAGCAGCAACCCGGCGTGACCAAGAAAAACGTCACCGTGACTACAGCCCCGCGCGGTTCACTCACGCAGAAGAAGGCTATGTACAAAGTGCAGATTGATGTGCAGTAGGCTGTAAGCCGAGCGGTCTGCCGTGAGCCGTCAAACGGCACTGCGTAAGCGTGCCGTGGCGGCGAGAGCGAGGCGATATCACATTCTTGATTGTGCGATAGAGCCGAGCGGTCTGTAAAGGGGCAAGTCTTCCCCTCACTACAAAAAGAGCGCTTTTAAGCGCTCTTTTTTTCGTTACCCCTTCGCCTAAGGGCTCTGCCCCTAAAACCCCGATTTTAATCTCTCAAGAAACCCGTGAGCGGGTCAGAAGCAGAGGCACCGCGGGTCAGCACACGACCAAGGCCAGCGAGGTACGCCTTACGGCCCGCTTCGATTGCAAGCTTGAAGCTCTGGGCCATCATGGGCAAGTTGCCGGCGGTTGCGAGAGCGGTATTCGCCATAATCGCAGCAGCCCCCATTTCCATGGCAGCGCAAGCTTCAGACGGTTTACCGATGCCTGCATCCACGATAATCGGGAGGTCGATTTCATCGATGAGAATCTGAATGAATTCGCGTGTCGAAAGACCCTTGTTAGACCCGATCGGAGACGCCAGCGGCATCACGGCTGCGGCACCCGCGTTAGCGAGGTCGCGCGCCACGTTCAGATCCGGGTACATATACGGCATCACGACGAAACCTTCTTTCGCCAAGGTTTCCGTCGCCTTGATGGTTTCGTAGTTGTCGGGCAAAAGGTATTTGGTGTCGCGCATGATTTCGATTTTGACGAAATCACCGCAGCCGAGTTCGCGGGAAAGACGCGCGATGCGCACCGCCTCTTCGGCGTTGCGTGCGCCGGACGTATTCGGCAACAACGTCACGCCCTTCGGAATGTAATCCAGAATGTTTTCGTGATCCTTGGTATTCGCACGGCGCACGGCGAGAGTGACAATCTCTGCGCCAGCATCGCGCACCGCAGCCTCAATCAGCTTGAGGGAGTATTTGCCGGAACCTAAGATAAAGCGGGAATTGAATTCGTGACCACCGATAACGAGTTTGTCGTCCATAAAGCCTTCTTTTTTGCAGGGCTAAATATAGCATTAGACGAGAGACGAGAGACGAAAGACGAGAGAATATTTAGGCTATTCTAACCCAAGAATTAAACGTATAGCAATCAAGGCCTGGTGAGCGGCGCAAAGCATCACGCGGGGCGCAATAAGCCCGATTCCATCATTCACATCGCTTTGGCCGTCACCGCAAACAAAAAAGCGCTTGGTCACCTTGCGAGTCGTAATCGAATTTCCGCTGTCGTAGCCCGCCATGCCAGAAGCCGCAACCAGGAACTTTTCGGGCATATTTTCAAGCACCGTGTTCACAAGCATCGCCTTCGCCTCGGCATTGTCAAAGGCCTCGCAAATCACGTCGGCCTTGCAAAGCAACGCCTTCGCATTCTCGGCGATCACTTTTTCGAAATGAGCCTCATATTCCGTATAGGGCGCAATCTCTTTCAAGTTCGCAAGCAGCGCCTCGGGCTTCGGCCTGCCTACCTGACACGCCTTGTACTGCTGGCGATGCAAATTCGTGACATCGACACTGTCAAAATCAATCAGAATGAGTTTGCCGACACCGGCTCGTGCCAGAGAAATCGCAATATTCGAGCCCAGGCCGCCCAAGCCGCAAACCGCAACCGTGGCCGCCTGCAACTTGCGCACTGCTTCTGCACCCTGCCGCTTTTCAAGCGCAGCGTGCATCTCTTCGCGAGAAGGTTCGCGCATCTGCGAAAGATCAGCAGTCATCACCCGCCGCCTACAAAGTTCACGACCTCGACGACGTCGCCGTCGGCCAGCACCGTTTCGGCATACTTCGCCTTCGGAACAATTTCCTCGTTCCGTTCCACAGCGATGCGCACGGTATTGAACCCGGCTTCTGCCAGGTACTCGGCTACCGTTTTTCCGGCTGCATCGACGCTCTGTCCATTAATCGTTAACATGTGAACAAATATAAAAAAACAACAATCCATCATCATGCCTCGTTTGTAGGCAATATATTTGTTTTGTAATTTATACAACATATTCTGTCATACATTTGCAATTAAAACTTATATTTGCAGGCAAACAAGGAGACACAAGCGTGAAAAAATATTCTCATGCATGGATTGCCTTTATGGCCATCAAGCGTTTGGAAGTTATCGCCACCACAACCGACGAAAAAGTCATTAGCGGAGTCAGTGACAAAGTACGCACCGAGGCCAAGGCTTTGGTCAAATGGTTCAAGAACTACCGCGACTTCGTGATTAAGGGAGCCTGGTACCCCGACGACGTTTTCAAGGACATGGCCACCAGCCACATCGTCAAATACCGCCCCGCCGAAGACGGCACCTACAACACCTTTGGCAGTTTGCCCTCGACCCATAGTATTTACACCAAGATGTCCAAGGAATCGCCGCTCAAGGGCAAACCCTACAACATCGAAGGCGGCAACTGCGCTGACCGCTGCGAAGCGGTTTCGCACAGCATCATCGACAACTTCAAGATGCTCAACCGCGAAGAAAAGGGTTGCCCCATCGCCACATCGGGCAACCATATTGCCATGCGATTCTTCATTTTGAGCCACTACATTGCCGACTGCCACATGCCCCTGCATTGCGACTGTCGCCCCTATTCCGACGGCAAGGGCATTCACGGCGGCATCGAAAAGAAATGGGAAGATGCGATCAGCAAAGCCTACAAGATCGACAAGGACAACAACCGATTCTTCTACGACCCGGATGGATACCCGCTGCCGCTGACAGCATCACCATTCACCACGAACGTGGAAAAAGAAATTGCCACCCGCAAGTACATGCACGGCTGGGGCGGCAAGAACAATAACGTGTGGGACTACATGAGCGTCGTTTCGCAGTATTCCTACCTGTTCTCGTACTTCTTGATTCCCGAAGATTTCGAAAACACGAAATCCATGAAGGAATTCGAAACAGATACTGAATGGGGCAAATATTTCGAGATGTACAGCACCATGATCTTCAGCGACGCAATCGATTCCGTCGCCCGAATCTGGCTGCACATCTGGATTAAGTACAAGGACTGGGCTAAAGTCTAGAACATCACCCTGTACGGAATCTGCTTATCATACCGCCGCCCCTTAAGGTCGCGGTATTTTTTATTCTGGCCGCGCATGTCGCCCGCACGGAGGGTCCGCTCGTCGCGACCGCCAATACGGCGAATTGCAGTCGTCGTGTCCTTCACGCCCTCGTCGAACTTGATGTTCCCGAGAAGCGTTTCGCCGCCGAGGCCATCCGCCGTCAGGTAGAAGTCCTGCACTCCCTTGAGTTCTGGCATATTGGAGCAGCGCACGTCAATCCACTTGCTCTCATCGCCCGCCGAGGGCAACTCGCACTTGGAAATCACATCGCCTTTTTTGCTCTCAGTGCGGAGCGAGAGTGTACCGCCAGCTCCGTTCTTCACCTGCACAAGCACGCCCGGGCCCGCAATGGAATCCGTAATCACGTTCTCGAAAATCGCATAGCCGCCGTCCTTGATGGCAAATTCGTCCTTATCCGTCAAACGCACGCGGATGCCGTTGTCAAAGCCGTTCGCCGGAATCGTATCGCGAATAATGCGCAAGAAGTCGAGACGGTCGAGTTCCGCATAATGCTTGCCCTTCGTAATCTCGATAAAATTCGAGCCGCGCTTGAGTTTCGCGGGAATATACACCACCGACTTTTCAGGGAACGCGCTCCACGCACCTGTTAGCGGCAGTTCCACTTCCTGATTTTTGCCGTTGACGCTCACATAGTGCGAACTACCGTTTGCACCGTCTTCGGTCCAGTTGTTGTCATAGCGGTAGCGGATCAGGTAGTCGCCCGCCTGGGGGATAATCATCGGCAAGCGAATCTTGCTGTCTTCGTAGTTGATGTAGGCGCAGAACTCGCCGTTCGATGCATCGGAACTGCTCGAAATATCCACGTGCGTCAAGGCTCCGTGTTCCGCCTCCGCACTCAGGTAACGCCCGAGGAACGGCTGCCCCAGTTCCGGCCAGCCGTCATCGGTATAGACGATGTCGCGAACTTGTATGTAGGAATTTCCGCCGTCGTTCTTGTCGTAGTAATGGTTCACGAAACGCTGGCGGTTCACATCCTGGAACGCTTCGCCGCCCGCAGGCCCGTAGTAGCGCCCGTAACGGCTCAACAGAATCGTGCCGCCGCCATTCAAGAGCGCCTTGCCGCTGCGGTCCACGTACCCGCCGTCAATGCGGTTGGAGCGCCCCACAGTCGTCTTGTAAGAATTGTTCTCGAGGTCGGCACCCTTCTTGCAGCAGTTATCCCACGCCGTAAACAGGTAGTAGTAGCCGTCGTGCTCGATGAGGCTTGCGCCCTCGATGCCCGAACCGCCGCGGTTCGCGATGTTGATCATCTTCGCACCGTCTTTCACCTTGCCTGTTTCTTCGTTCAGTTCCAGAATGTGGATGCCCGTGCCCCACGAACCGAACGCCATCCAGACCTTGCCATCGTTGTCCTTCAGCACTGCCGCGTCAATCGCGTTGTAAGCATCGCTCTTGACCGTGTGAATCACCTCGCCCTGGTCTGTCCAGCCGTAGCCGGGCTTTGTCGGGTCGATTTCCTTGCTCGCCATGAAGCCCATGCCCGACGAGCGGATGCCCATCTCGGAACCGCAATAGTACATGCGGTATTCCCCGCCAATGTAATGAATGTCCGGCGCCCAGATGTCAATCATGTTCGGCGCGTACTTGTAAAGCCACTTCGAAAATTCCGGCATGGCGGGCTCGCCGTTCTTCCAGTTCAGCGCATCCTCGGAAAACTGCATCAGCATGTGATTGTCCGTCGTGGCAAGCGCATAGCCGTCCTCGTAACGGATAATGTCTGGGTCATGCCCCGCCCAGCGAGTCTCCTTCGCATACCAATTGGCCGCAAAAGCCTGCCCCGCCATCAGTGCAGAAAGTGCAAAAACCACGTTGACTCTTTTCATAACGCCTCGCTTTCCCACACAACCAATTTAAATATACTTTCTTTTAGCCCAAAAAGAACTTTACGTCAACCTTAGAACATCACCCGGTACGGGATTTGCTTATCGAAGCGACGGCCCTTGAGGTCGCGGTAGGCCTTGCGGGCGGGCAGCATCGTATTGTCAGGACGGACAGCGCGCGAGCCAATCGCGGTCGTACCCGAAGAACTTGAGCCCGGCGCAGTTTCCGAAGAACTTGACTCAACCTCCGAACTCGAAGAATCTACGACAGGTTCCGGCAACTGGGCGGCCTTAAATTGGAATTTCTGGTTATCCGTTCCGGTGCGGACCCACGTAATCACAGGCATGCCCGTTTCCTTCGAGATGTTCAGCACGTCGCCCACAAAATCGCTATCGTAATCGCCATAAACGTAATAGCCCTTGTTCACAGACGCATTCTCGATGCGGATATCGCATGCAGTCTCCGAAGTCTTAACCGTATCGAGCAAAGCCTTGGGCGGGCAGTAATAGCGGCCGGTCGCAAAATTCTTGAGCGTGTAATGGCGTGCGGAATCGCCCTTCGCAATCACCCAGAGCTGCGCCTCGGAAGACTCGTCCGCCGGGCGCTGCACCACGATGCCGTTTTCATCTTCGAGCACCATGTTGCTATGCGTTACCGTCAAGCGGTAGCCCCCTTCGACTAGCGGGGCATTGTTCACCTTGTCTACACCTGTCGAGGTGCGCTTGATTTTCTGGATATTCGCATTTTCGTCATAATACAGGTAGTCGATATTCACGGAACGGCGGTAAGTCCAGCCGCCCGGAGAGTTCGCGCCGTGATACATAAAATACCAGTGCCCGAGATACTTGAAGATCGCCTGGTGATTCGTCTCGGAATTGTCAAGTTTGTCGTTGACGACACCCTTCTGCGTCCAGGGACCATTCAAACTCGGAGCCATCGAGTAGTTCGTCGTGGAGGGGTAACCCGAGGCGTAACTGAAGTAGTAGTTGCCGCGGTACTTGTGCATCCACGGGGCCTCGAAAAAGTCCTTGATCTTGATATCTTCGGGAGTGCTCGCGAGTTCGAGCATATTCTCCTTGAGTTTCACGCGGCGGCCCGCATTCCACGAGCCCCAATACATCCAGATATCATCGCCGTCGTAGAAAATCGCGGGGTCAATATTCAGCGCCACGTCATTCTGCGTGTTGTCGGTCACTAGCGCATGCCCGAGCGCGTCCGTCCACGGTCCCGACGGATGGTCCGCCACCGCAACGCCAATCGCAAAGCCTTCGTCCTGCTTGATAGTCGCATGGTGCACCGCCACGTACCAGTAGAACTTGCCGTTACGGTATTCACAATGCCCCGCAAATGCGCTCGCGTTCGCCCACTTGAAAGTCTTGACGCTTAGCACCGCGCCGTAGTCGTGATAGTTTTCCATGTCGTCGGTCACCATCACGTGCCAGTCGTTCATCACGAACGCCTTGTTGTTATTGCCCTGCGGACCCTGCTCGTCGTGCCCTGCGAAAATGAACAGGCTGTCGTGATACACAAGCGCCGCCGCATCCGCCGAATAGAAATCAGTCGTGAGCGGATTCGCCGCAAAACAAGCCGCAGCCGCAAGCAACGCGATTGAAGAAATGACACCCAATTTTTTCATATACTCATACCAATCCTAAACCAAAGAGATCCTTCTCCCCGCAAGGGGGATCATGCTCACATAAGCGCTGAAGCACTAAGTGATCAAAGAGGCTTCGGCGCAAGCGCCTTGCTCAGGATGACACGTAACTAAAACATCACCCGATACGGAATCTGTTTGTCGAAGGAGCGCCCCTTCAGGTCACGATATGCCTTGCGGGCTTGAGAATCGTGGCGAATTGCACGCGGGGCGATCGCGGTTGTGCCCGAGGAACTCGATGTTGCGACGCTGGAACTGGAAATCGGGTCGCCGCACGGGGCCTGATTGCATACAATTTCCCCAGACGAGGCCGCAAACACGATGTTCTTGCCGTTCAGCTCTGTCACCGCGCGCTTTGTGACGTACTTGTTCGTACGGATCAGCGCCCAGCACGTCTTTCCGTTCACGACTCTCTGCTCGGCTGTGAAGATCTGGGCATTCCTATTTGACGTGGTCTTGTAGAGGCTCACGTTCGTGTTCTTCTCGCTGTTCTGATACATCACGTCCATGCTGTGCTCGCGACCCAGCCTGCTGTTGAAGGTATACTTCGCTCCGGCCTTCAGCTTGTACTGCTTGCGCCTCAGCACCTTGACCTTGCAGCTCGCGCTCTTGCCGCCGTCCTCGCTCTTCACAGTGATCGTCACCGTGCCGGGCTTCACTCCGGTCACTTTGCCGTTCTTA